>JAUYMC010000226.1 GCA_030699545.1 Gemmatimonadales bacterium
GCGCCTTGGCCACGGCGACCAGCGTCTCGACGTCGGCGGCCGCCGCGGTGGCGAGGGCCTCGGCGAGCGGCAGCGCTTCCGCGGCGCGCTGGACGGCGAGCAGGCTCTTGACTTCGCCGAGGGCGGCGGCGGCGTTGGCGCCGTCGAGCCCGCGCGCCTCGCGGTAGCGCTCCAGCGCTTCGCCGTGCAGCCCGCGCTGGCTGTAGATGTCGCCCAGCAGCGTGGCCGCCTCGCCGCGGTCGGCGCCGCGCTGCACGGCGCGCATCGCTTCGGCGACCGCGAGATCGAGCATCCCCTTGCTCACGTAGTCGCGCGCCAGCGCGAGCGGCTCGTCCTTCCCCTTGCCCGCCGGGGCCGCCGCCGCCTGCGCGGGAGCGGGCGCGAGCTCCTGGAAGATGTTGTCGAGCAGCCGCTGGTCGAACGCGAACTCGGTGCCCAGCGCCTCGGCCGTGACGTCGGCGGAGATCTCGGGCACGATGCCGATGGCGACCGTCTCGTACTGGAGGTCGATCGCGAGCGCGAACTTCTGCGAGACGTAGTAGGGATCGAGCTCGAGCGCGCGCTTGGTGGCGCGCAGCGCGCCGTCGAAGTCGCCGAGGTTGGACAGCGTGAAGCTGAGGTTGTAGTGCGCGCCGGCGTTGTGCGGATCGGCCTCGACGGCGCGCACGAAGGCGTTGCGCGCGTCGGTGAAGCGCTTCAGCTCGACCAGCACGAGGCCCACGCCGTTCCACGCGGGCGCGGAGGCCGGCTGGTCGGCGAGCACCTGGCGATAGGCTTCGAGCGCGAGCTGATAGCGGCGGATGTGCGTGAGCAGCAGCGCCAGATTGAGCCGCGCCCCCACGAAGGCGGATGACAGCCGCAGCGCCGTGCGGAACGCCTCGATCGCGTCCTCGGTGTCGCTCTGGTGCGCCAGCACCACGCCGACGTTGTTCCACGCGAGCGCGTAGCGCGGATCGACGTCCACCGCCTGCCGGTAGGATGCCAGCGCCTCGTCCGTCTTGCCGGCCTGGTGCAGCACGACGCCGCGCTCGTTCCACAGCTTGGGGGAGTCGGCGACGTCCTGGATCAGGGCGTCGTACAGCTCGAGCGCGTCGGCGAAGTCATGCTTGAGGAGGTACACCTCGGCCATCGCCTGGCGCACGAGGCGGCGGTCCTCGCCGCGCTCGATCGCGAGCCGGTACTCGCGCAGCGCCTCGGCATAGTAGCCCTTCTGCCGGAACGCGAGCCCCAGGTTGAAGTGCGCCAGCTCGCTGCCCTCGGCGACTTCGGGGTCGGGGAGGTCGCGCAGGCGCTGCTCGGCGCTTTTGCGCTCGGCCCGGTAGCGCTCGAGCGAGAGATTCGTCTGCGCGCGCGCCAGCGGCGGGTTCAGCTGGATCGCGCGCTTGGAGGCCGCGCGCGCGTCCTGGTGGCGGCCCATGTCGCCCAGCACGAACGCCATCAGGTAATGCGCGTTGGCGTTGTCGGGGTTGAGCGCCACGGCGCGTTCGAGCGCTCCGAGCGCCGGCTCGTTGAGGCCGCGGTTGTAGTAGACCTCGCCGAGGTAGAAGTGCACGACGCTCGAGTCGGGCTCCTGCTCGGCGCCGCGCTGGAACCATTCGGTCGCGACCTCCAGCCGGCCCCGCGACTTCTCGGCGAGCCCGATCTGGATCATCGCCGCGACGTCGCTCGGCCGGTGGGCGAGCAGCTCCTCGAACTCCGCCACCGCTTCGGCGTAGGCGCCGAGGATCGCGTAGGTCCGGCCCAGCTCCCAGCGCGGCTCCCGCTCGTCCGGCGCCTGGCGCAGCTTGTCCTGGAGCTCGGCGACGCGGCGGTCGTAGAAGCCGGTGTTGTGGTAGGCAATCTCGAGATTGCGCTGCGCGACCTGCATCTTGGGGTCGAGCTCGAGGGCGCGCGTGAACTGCTCGATCGCTTCGGGGACGAGCCCTTTTTGATAATAGAGAACGCCGAGATTGTTGTGCGCGCCCGCGTCCGACGGATCGATGCGGCGGGCGAACGACCGCAAGACCGCAAGGTCGCGCTCAGAGACCGTCAAGTCAGTCGAATGGCGTCGAAAATAGCCTTGAGCGACGCCAGGTCGGGCAACAGCAGGAAGTGGCCGCGCAGCCCGTCTTCCGCGTCGATGGTGAACTCCGTCTCGACGCAGAACACAAAGTCCCGGTCGTGCCCGAAGTTGAGGTACGTGGTCGTGAGCACCGCCGCCGACAGGTCCACCACCAGGCTCGGCACCGACGGCAACAGCAGCATGCCCATGAACTCCGAGAGGGCGTTCATGTAGGCGCCGGACAGGATGTTGCCGGCTTCCTTGAGGCACGACTGCTCGATCGTGTCGAACGCGGCCGTGGTGCCGAGCGGACGCTTGAGCAACATGTCGCACAGCCGGCGGCCCACCGCTTCGGGAAACATCAGCAGGGTGCGGCCGGTGAGGTCGCCGAGCATGTGCATGAGCACGGCCGCGACGACGTCCTGGGGCTTGCCGAGGAGCGACGGCACCTCCTCGAGCCGCGCGATGTTGATCTCGGGCACCGAGATCATGATGCGGCGGTTGGTCATCTGCGACAACGCCGTCGCGGCGTGGCCGGCGCCGATGTTGGCGACTTCGCGCAGCGCGTCGAGCTGCAGCGCCTTCAGGTCGCGGACGTCTTCCATCGCCTCGCTCCCTTCCTAGAGCAGCCCGGCCGCGTCGAGAATCAGCGCCGGAACGCCGTCGCCCATGATCGTGGCGCCGCTGAACACGGGCAGCGTGCCCCGCGGCGCCTCGAACGCTTTCACCACGATCTCCTGCTGGCTCACCATGCCGTCCACGACGATCCCGGTGCGCCGTTCACCCATTTCCAGGACGATGATGGGGCGGCGCTGGGGCGGTGAGGAGGCGGCCTCATTCGTTCCCAAGAGCTTGCGCAGATCCACCAGCGGCACGACGCGGTCGCGCAGGACGATGGCGTCGCGCCCCTCCATCGTCGTCATCGCCGTGGCCCCGAACTCCACCGTCTCGGCGACGTAGGTCAGCGGCAGCGCATAGCGCTCGGCGCCCACCGCGGCGATCAGCGCACGCACGATCGCCAGGGTGACGGGCAAGCGGAGCACGAACGTCGTGCCGGCGCCGGGCTCGGTCCGAATCTCGATCGAGCCGCCGAGCGCGCGGATCCGCGTCATGGCGACGTCGATCCCGACGCCGCGGCCCGAGACGCTCGTCACCGCGTCGGCCGTGGAGAAGCCGGACCGCGCCAGCACGCGCAGCAGCTGATCGTCGGACAGTGCCTCGACGTGCGGGCTCACGACCCCTTCGCGCTGCGCTTTCTGGAGAATCCTGGCGCGATCGATGCCGCGCCCGTCGTCACTGATGCGGATCGCCACGCTGGCGCGCTCGCGCACCGCCGCGAGCACGATCTCGCCTTCGGGATTCTTGTGCCGCTTCCTGCGCTCGGCCGGCGTCTCGATGCCGTGGTCCACGGCGTTGCGCAGCAGGTGCACGAGCGGATCGCCGATCTCGTCGAGGATCGCGCGGTCGAGCTCGATCTCCTTTCCTTCGACGCGAAACGCGACCTGCTTGCCGAGCTGGCGCGCCACGTCGCGCACCAGCCGGGGAAAGCGGTCGAACACCTGCCACACCGGCGTCATGCGCGCCTGGATGATCTCCGCCTGGAGCTCCGACGACAGGCGCGAGATCTGGATGGCGACGTCGTCGATCGCGGGATCGCGGCTCGACCAGCGGGCCGCCAGCTCGTTGAGGCGGCCGCGCGCGGTCACCAGCTCGCCGATGAGATCCATCAGGGCGTCCAGCCGCCGCAGGTCCACACGGATGTGCCTGGTCCGGCCGCCGGCGGCCGCCTCCAGCCGCGGCGCCGGCGCCTCGTCTTCGTCCAGCACGATCCGCTCCACATCGCCGACGCCGCGCAGCGCCTGCTCGATCGCCGCGGCGTCGGCCGACGTCTCCAGCCGGAACGCGAAGCGGCCGTCGAAATCTTCCGTCTCGAAGGCGGGGGACGCGGGCGTGAGGTTGTGCACCGTGCCAAGACTCTGCGCTTTGCGGACGATCAGCAGGGCGCGGCCGCCCTTGAGCGGGGCTTCGGCGCGCAGCGTGATCTGGACCAGGCGTCCAGAGCCGGCGATGTCGGCTGGAGACGCGGCGGCGAGAGGAGCGGCGGCCGGGGGCGGCGATGGGGCGGCGTCTCTTGCCGCCGCACGGTCCAGCTCGGCGAGCAGCTCCGCGATGTCGAGGTCGCGTTCACGGCCCGTCACCGCGAGCGCGACCGCCTTCTCGAGCGCGTCGGTGGCGCGGAACAACAGCTGGATGATGGCGTCGCCGGGCGGACGGCCGGCGCGCCGCAGCTGATCGAGCAGGTTCTCCATGCGGTGCGCCAGATCGGCCACGCGGGCGTAGCCCATCGTGGCCGCCATGCCTTTCACCGTATGGACGGAGCGGAACAGGCCGCCGACGGGCTCCGGCGATGCGGGATTCCGCTCCCACGCGAGCAGCAGCTGGTTGCAGGCGCTCAAGTGCTCGCGGCTCTCGGCCAGGAACAACTCGGCGTACTGCGACAGGTCCATCGCTACCCCAGCACGCGCTGCACGGCTTCGAGCACGCGGGACGGCTGGAAGGGTTTGACGACGAAGTCCTTGGCGCCGGCCTGGATCGCTTCGACGACGAGCGCCTGCTGGCCCATCGCGCTGCACATCAAGATCTTGGCGTCGGGGTCGTGCTTCACGATCTCGCGCACCGCGTCGATGCCGCCCATGTCCGGCATGACGATGTCCATCGTGACCAAGTCCGGCTTCAGCTGGCGGTATTTCTCCACCGCCTGCGTGCCGGTCTCAGCCTCGCCCACGACCTCGAATCCGGCCTGCGCCAGAATGTCGGTGATCATGGTGCGCATGAAGATCGCGTCGTCACACACGAGAACAGTGTGGCTCACTGCTCCCCCCTCCCCTGGAGTAGAATCGGCCCGAGCAGCGCCGCGAGGTCGAGGATCACGAACAGCGCGCCGTGGCTCCGCCCTACCGCCCGCACGAGCGTCGGGTCCAGACCGGGCAGACCGCCGTCGCCGCCGTCGTCGCCGCCGCCGCGTTCCTGCACCGTTGTTTCCGCGGCGCCGGTCCCGACCGTCAGCATGTCCATCACTTCGTCCACCGTGAAGCCCACCAGCCGGTCACCCTGCTCCTGCGCCTGGTCGGCCCCCCCCCCGGCTCCACCCGCGGACCCCGGGGTTGTCTGCCCGAGGTTGAGCACGAGCATGGAACCGCTGTTGGCGACCCCCTCGCCTGTGGCCGGCGCCTCCTGCTTGAGCGCACGCCAGCCCTCCACGACGGTAACCAGCCTGCCGCGGACATTCACGAGCCCCGCGACCACCGGGGGCGCGCCCGGGATACGCGTCGTTGGGAGGCGCGGGAGGATCTCCCGCACTTGATCGACCTCGGCCGCGCAGACCAGGGTGCCTACTCGAAAAACGAGCAGTCGGGCGCGGGTCGCGTCACTCATCGGATGCGAAGAAGCCAAGATACTGCAAGGGGTTGCGCTCGGCAAGCAAGTTGGGATCGGCGGCCGCCGCGGCGAGCGCCGGACGCAAATCTTCCGGCCATTCGGACCGCAATTCGAGCGGTGCGCCGCTCACCGGATGCGCGAAGGCGAGGGCCGCGGCGTGCAGCAGCTGCCGCGGCGCGAGTGACTCGATGCGCTCGGCGACGTTTCGTTCCGACGGCGTCACGCGGCGGCTGCCGCCGAAGGTGTACTCGCGGTCGCCGACCACCGGACAGCCGACGTGGGCGAGGTGCACGCGGATCTGGTGCGTGCGTCCCGTGCCAAGCCGCACGCGCAGGAGGTCGGTGCTCGCGAACCGCGCTACGACGGCGGCGTGCGTGACGGCGTGCCGCCCGCCCTGCGCGACGGTCATCCGCTTGCGCTCGGTGGGGTGGCGCGCGATGGGCGCCTCGATGTCCACCGGACTCTTGCGCAGGTGGCCCCACACCAGCGCGGCATACACGCGCTTCACCTGGCGCCGCTCGATCGCGCCGGCCAGGCGGCGGTGTGCGAGGTCGGTCTTGGCCACGACGAGGAGGCCCGAGGTATCGCGGTCGAGCCGGTGCACGATGCCGGGCCGGCCCTCGGTGGCGCCGCTCGACAATTCCGTGCCGCGCCCGATCAGCACATTGACGAGGGTATCGTCCCAATGCCCGGGGCCGGGATGGACCACGAGGCCGGCCGGCTTGTCGAGGACGGCGAGATGCTCGTCCTCGTAGACGAAGTGCAGATCGGCGTGGGCGGGGGCGTAGGTGCGGGGCGGCGGTTCTTCGGGTGGCAGCGCGACGGTGATCTCGACGCCGCGCTCGAGCAGGGCGGAGGCGCGCAGCGGCTTGCCGTGCAGGGTGACGCGCTTATCGGCGATGAGACGTCCGGCCTGGGTGCGGGAAACGGCGAGCTGGTCGGCGAGAAAGCGGTCGAGGCGTTCGGTGGTGGCGGCCGTGACGCAAAACACGATGTTCAAGGCTCCGCCGCCCGCGCCTCCTTCGCCTGTTGCTGCGCGCGGCCTTCCTGCCAGAGCGAGACGCCCAGGGCGACGGCGCCGACGGTGATGGCCGAATCCGCCAGGTTGAACGTCGGCCAGCGCCAGGCGCCGACGCCGATGTCGACGAAATCCACGACGCCCTGCGCGCTGCGCACCCGGTCGATGAGGTTGCCGACGGCGCCGCCGCACACCAGCGCGAGCGACGCGAGGCGGAAGCAGTCGCCGGGCCGCGTGCTGCGGACCAGCGAGCCGAGGACGAACAGCGCCAGGATCGCGAGGCCGAAGAAGATCCAGCGCGAGTTCTCGCCGAGGTGCAGGCCGAAGGCGGCGCCCTCGTTGTAGACGAGGCGCAGCTGGAACCATTCGCCGATGACCGAAAGCGGCAACCGGCGGGCGAGGGACGCCTCGGCGATCAGCTTGGTGATGTAGTCGGCGACGACAACCGCGGCCGCCGTCCCCCAGAACAGCCGGCGCTCAGCGGCGCTTTCCATCTTCTTCCTTCGCCTTGCACTTGATGCAGAGGCGGGCGTGGGGCAGCGCGTCGAGCCGGTCGAAGCCGATCTCGTCGCCGCACTGCTCGCACTTGCCGAACCGCTCGGGCGTGCCGTACAGGCGGCGCAGCGCTTCGTTCACGTGCCAGAGGTAGCGTCCTTCCTGCGACGCGAACAGGAACTGTTTCTCCCGCTCCATCGCGTCCGTCCCCTGGTCGGCCATATGGAAGGAGTAGCTCGACAGGTCGCCGTCGGAGGCCTGGAGACTCGAGTTGAACGATTCTCCATAGTGGCCGAGCTCCTTGATCACCCGGGCCCGTTCTTCGAGCAGCCGCTTTTCCAGATGCGCTAGCTGCTTCTTGTTGAGGCCTTTGGCCTTGGTGGATTTCGTCGGCATTATCGCGTTCCGCCCTTTCGTCCGTCGTGACGCCGCAGCGCGATCGTGGCGCGGCGTCCTTCGATGTCGACTTCCTTCTTCATATCCGGCTCGTCGAGCTCGGCGCCCAACACCAGCCGGCGCGCCAGCGTCTCCCCTTCGACGAAGCCCTGGAATGCGCGTGTCGCGGCGACGATCTCGTCGGCGCCCGCGATGCTCAGCTCGATGCGCGTCGTGTACTCATACCCCGCCTCCTTGCGGAGACGCTGCACGCGATTGACGACTTCGCGCGCCAACCCTTCCTGCACGAGGTCCTGGCTCAGCGCGGGGTCGAGCGCGACCACGTACGGTCCATCGGACTGTACGAGCCACGTGCTGGTGACCTCGCGCGTGATCGTGACGTCAGCGGGCTCGATCTCCCACGCGCCCGCCCGAACCGTCTCGCCGCGCTCCAGCGCCTGCAATTCCTCGGCGCCGAGCGCCGCCACCGCGGCCGCGACCTGCGGCGTCTCCTTGCCGTACCGTTTGCCCAGGGTCCGGAAATTCGCCTTCCCCTTGAGCCGCACCAGGTCGTGATCCGACGTGACGACCTGGACCGCTTTTACGTTGACTTCGGCAGCCAGAATATCTAACAGGTCTGACAAGGCCGGGCCCTGGGCCGCCGCCGGCACGGCCAGCTGCATCCGGGCGAGCGGCTGGCGAACCCGCAGGTTATGGGCCTCCCGGGCCGCCCGCGCCAGGGACGCCAGCCGCCGCACGGTGGTCATCGCGGCGAGCAAATCGGGGGCCCGGCGGCCCCGGTCCGTCGGGAACGGGGCCAGATGCACCGAGACGCCTGTCAGCGCCCGGTGGACCCAGTCGGCCCTGAAGGGGGCCGCGGGGGCGAGCAGCCGCGCCGCCGACACCAGCGCCTCGTGCAACGTCTCCAGCGCCACCGGATCGGTGGCCCGGTCGGGGGCCCAGAACCGCGGGCGGTTGCGGCGCACGTACCAGCGCGACAGGTCCTCGCCCACGAAGTCCATGATGGCGCGCACGCCCACCGTGACGTCATAGGCCGACCACGCCTGCCGCACCGCCGTGACCACTTCATCGAGCCGGGCGAGCAGCCAGCGGTCGGCCGACGGACGCTTCTCGACCGGCGTCGCGTCTGTGTCGGCGGGCGGCTGCCAGTCCTGCGCGTAGCGCCGGAAGAAGTCGTACGTCGCGCGCAGCGTGTTGAGGAATCCGCCGGCGACTTCGGGGATCTGGCGCTGATCGAACCGCTTCGGCAGCGACACCGCGCTCTGGCTCAGAAAGTAGAGCCGCACCGCGTCCGCGCCCTGATCGGCGATCACCGTCCAGGGGTCCACGATGTTGCCGCGGCTCTTCGACATCTTGAGTCCCTGCGGGTCGAGCACCTGCTCGTTCACGATCACATGGCGATAGACGGCGGAATCGAACGCCGTCACGCCGATCGCAAGCAGCGAATAGAACCAGCCGCGCGTCTGGTCGATTCCTTCGCAGATGAAGTCGGCGGGAAAGTGTGCCTTGAAATCGGCTTCATGCTCGAAGGGGTAGTGCCACTGCGCGTACGGCATCGCGCCGGAGTCGAACCAGGCGTCGATCACCTCCGGCACCCGGCGCATCGTCCCGCCCCCCCCACAGTCGCGGCACGGCCAGGTGTAGGCGTCGATGTACGGCTTGTGGGGATCGAAGTCGGCGGGCAGCGTGCCCCCCCCCCCCTCCCGGCCGCCGCGCTGCGCCAGCTCGTCGAACGAGCCGATCACCTCGCGATGCTCGCGATGGGCGTCGCATTCCCAGATGTTGAGCGGCGTGCCCCAGTAGCGGTCGCGCGACAGCGCCCAATCCACGTTGTTCTCGAGCCACTCGCCGAAGCGCCCCGCCCCGATTTCCGGCGGATGCCAGGCGATCGCCGCGTTTTCCTCGAGCAGCCGCGCCTTCACCGCGGTGGTGCGCACGAACCAGGAGCTGCGCGCATAGTAGATCAGTGCGGAGTCGCAGCGCCAGCAAAATGGATAGGTGTGCGTGTACGGCCGCGTTTCCAGCCAGGAGCCGTCGTGCTTCAACCGCTCGATGATGAGGCGGTTGGTGTCCTTGTCGGTGACGAGCTTGCCCTCGATCTCGGGCCAGCGCGTGCCCTGGAACGTCCCGTCGGCGGCCACCGGATTGACGAACGCCAGGCCGAACTGCCGGCCCGTGGCGTAGTCGTCGGCGCCGAACGCCGGCGCCATGTGGACCAGGCCCGTGCCTTCGTCGGCGGTGACGAACGCGCCCGCCACGACGACGGCCCGTTCCCCGTCGGAGGGCAGCTCCACGACGTCGAGCGGGCGCACGTACTTCTGGCCGACGAGGTCGCGGCCCGCGTGCACGGCGACGCGCTGTGCTTCGGCGAGCGGCTTCCCCCCGACATGCACATCCGCCGCCCGCTCGGTCGCGGCGATGTAGCGGACGCCGTCCACCTCCCACTCGCCGTACTCGAGATCGGGGTGCACCGCCACCGCCACGTTGGACACGAGGGTCCAGGGGGTGGTCGTCCAGATGACGAGCCGCCGCTTGGCCTTGCCGGCGAGGGGGAAGGCGACGTACACCGAGTTCGTCTGGACCGACTCGTATCCCTGCGCGACCTCGTGCGAGGACAGCGCGGTGCCGCAGCGCGGGCAGTACGGCAGGACTTTGTGCCCGCGGAACAACAGCGCCTTCTCGTGCAGCCGCTTGAGCAGCCACCACACCGTCTCGATGTACTCGTTGGTGTAGGTGACGTAGGGATGCTCGTAATCGAGCCAGTAGCCGATCCGGTCGGACAGCGCCTCCCAGTCGGCCTTGTACTTGAACACGCTGTCGCGGCACAGCCGGTTGAACTTCTCGATGCCGTACGCCTCGATCTCGCGCTTGCCGCTGATCTTGAGCTGCTTCTCGACTTCGATCTCGACCGGGAGGCCGTGCGTATCCCACCCCGCGATGCGGGTGACGCCCTGCCCCAGCATCGTGTGATAGCGGCAGATCAGATCCTTGATCGTGCGGGAGAAGACGTGATGGATCCCCGGCCGGCCGTTGGCGGTCGGCGGTCCCTCGAAGAAGACGAAGGGCGGCCCGTAGCGCGTCGCTTCCGTGACCCGCGCGAACAGCCGCTCGCGCTTCCACGTGGCGAGCAGCTCCTGCTCGAGCGCGTCGACGGACTGGGTGGGATCGGACGGCGGATACGGCATCAGTTGAGGCGCTCCAGCACGCCGCGCACCACGGCGGCGAGCCGCGGCTCGGCGGCGCGCGCGATGGCGATGATCTTTTCGACCGACGTCGGCTCGAGCGCGTCGGGAAGGCACTTGTCGGTGATGATCGACAGGCCGAGCACGCGCATTCCCTGGTGGACGGCGGCGATCACCTCGGGGACGGTGCTCATCCCCACGACGTCGGCGCCGACGGCGCGCAGCATCCGGTACTCCGCCGGCGTCTCGAGGTTCGGGCCCGGGACGGCGACGTACACGCCCTCGCGCAACGGAATCTTCAGCTCCACCGCGACTTCGCGCGCGAGCGCGCGCAGACCGGCGTCGTAGGCGGCCGACATGTCGGGAAAGCGCGGGCCCTCGGATTCGACGTTGTGACCGACCAATGGATTGTCGCCGAGCAGGTTGATGTGATCGGAGATCAGGACGAGGTCGCCGGTCGCCCAGAGCGGATGCATCCCGCCGGACACGTTGGACACGATGAGGGTCGTGGCGCCGAGCGCGCGCAGCACGCGGATGGGAAAGGCGATCTGCTGGAGCGTGTAGCCCTCGTAGCGGTGGAAGCGTCCCTGCATCATCGCCACGCGCCGCCCGCCGAGGGTTCCGAGCAGGAGCCGTCCGGCGTGCGTCTCCACGGTGGAGAGCGGAAAGCCGGGGATGTCGGCGTAGGGGATCGCGGCGGCGGCCTCGACCTGTTCGGCGAGGGCCCCCAGTCCCGTTCCCAGAATCACCGCCACCTCGGGCACCAGCGGCGCCCGCGTGCGGATCGCGCGGACCGCCTCCGCCGGCGAGGCGGGGGCCGTCACCCGCGCTGTCCTCCGGTCTCGAGCGCGCGCAGCTCGG
>JAUYMC010000227.1 GCA_030699545.1 Gemmatimonadales bacterium
TGGATGGCGATCGACGCGCTGGCCGCGCGCTGGCGGGCGGACGACGCCGCGGGCCGCAGCGTGGGCGCGTTGTCGGGCCGCGGCGCGGCGCAGGCCACGATCGCCGGCGCCACGCTGACCGCCGATTACGGCACGCCCGCCAAACGGGGCCGCGACATCTGGGGCACGCTCGTCCCCTACGGACAGGTGTGGCGCACCGGCGCGAATACCGCGACGCACTTCACCACCGACCGTCCCCTCGTGTTGGGCGAAGGCGCGCAGACCCTGGCGGTCCCCGCCGGGCGCTACACGCTCTTTTCCATCCCGGCGGCGGAGGGCGGGACGCTGATCGTGAGCCGCGACACCGGGCAGGCCGGGACGGCGTACGATCCGGCCAGGGACCTCGGCCGCGTGCCGTTGCGCGCGCGTCCGCTCGACCAAGCCGTCGAGGTTTTCACCATCGTGTTCGGAGCGCGCGGGCCCGGGGGCGAAGTGCGCCTGCAATGGGATCGGACGGCGCTGGTGGTTCCGTTCCGCGTGGTTGCCGAAACCCCGTAGCTAGGACGAAGGAGGACGGGACGGGATATCGACGGCGATATCCCGCCACCGTCCCTGGCGGAACCGCAGCACGCTGAGCGCGCACCGCGTGGCGTGGCCGATCAAAATGGCCGTCCAGATGTCAGTCGGGCGGAGTCCCGGCTCGCCGGCGCCGCGCCGCATTGCCTCCCACCCCGCGCACAATCCCAGCGGCACCACCACCTGCGACATGATCGAGATGTAGAGCGGCGAGCGCGTGTCGCCGGTCCCCTGGAGCCCGCCGGTGTACGTGAGCGCGACGGTGATGAACAGTCCCGACACGCTCAGATAGGTGAGGAGCGTCGTCCCGATGCCGACCGCGGTCGGGTCGTCCATGCCGAACAGCGCCAGCAGGCGGCCCGGCATCGCCAGGAACAGGGTGCCGACGACGACGGCGACGCCCAGGCCGATCCCGGCGGCGCGGTGCACCGCCCGAATCGAGCGATCGGGTCGGCCCGCGCCGAGGTTCTGGCCCGCGACGGCGGCGGCCGCCCCCATCAGTCCCACCGACGTCCAGGTGATCAGGGAGAAGAGCTCGGTATAGCCGACGGCGTAGGCCGCCTGGGCCTCGGCGCTGTACTGCACCGAGCCGATGAATCGCAGCATCAGCACGCCGCCGATGTTCATCGCGATGCCCTGCACGCCGGTCGGCAGGCCGAAACGAAACAGCTGCCGGATGATGTCCCAGTCGGGGCGCTTGTCGAGACCCTTGGGCCACGAGACGACGAGCCGGCCGGAGAACATCAGGGAGATGGCGATGCCGCTGACGATGGCGCCCGCGAAGACGGTGCCGAGGGCCGCGCCGGCCGTGCCGAGCCGCGGGATGAGCAGCAGGTTGAAGCCGATGTTCAGCACGGTCAGCAGCACGCCGAGACGCAGCGGCGTGCGCGCGTCTCCGGCCGACCGCAGCGCGCCGCCGAACATGAAGAACAGCAGCATCCCGATGCTGGCGCCGAACATGAGGCGGAGATACGGCAGCGCTTCCGCGCGCACTTCGGGAGTCGCGTTGACCAGCGTGAGCAACGGCGGGGCGAGGACATAGCCGAGCGGCGCGAAGATCGCCGACATGCCGAGGGACGCGAGAAACGCCTGGTAGACGGTGCGATTGACCTTGTCGACATCGCCGGCGCCGGCGAACCGCGCCACGAGGACGCCCATCCCCGAGTACAGCGACGCGATGAACACGATGACCACGAGGAAGATCTGGAGCGAGACGCCGATGGCGGCGTTCGCGGTGTAGCCGACAAAGTGCCCGACCATCGCGTGATCGACGACGCCCTGGAGGCCGCCGATGACGTTCTGGAGCATGGTCGGCCAGGCGAGGAGCCAGACGGCGCGCGCGATCGGCCCCTCGACGAGGGAGCGGTCGAACCCGCGTTGGGGCGCGGCGGTCATGTGAAGCCGATGGTGAAGAGGGTGGACGGCACCCCCACAAACTAGCGGCGGCGCGTCCTCGCCTAAAACCCCAGCCAGTAGTTCACCTTCACCAGGAAGATGTTCTCCGACGGCCCGCGGAACAACGCGCTCGTGTCGTCGCCCAGCTCGATCCGCCCGCGCGTCAGCTCCGACGCGCCGCTGCGGGTCCAGACCAGAAACAGCGTCGATCCCGGGCGGTATTCCCAGCGCAGCACGGCGTTGCCGCGCAGCGAGCGCAACGTGAAGCTCGGATCGACGAACGAGAACGGGACGGCGGGCCCCCCGCCGTCGGCATCCACGGTAATCGTGTCCCGGCCGCCGGTGGGATCGGTCGCGACCGTCATCGTCCCCAGGTCGGTGCCGTACTCGAGCCGGCGCATCGTGCGCGGCGCGGCGTACTCGTTGTAGCGCGAGAACTCCCCGCTGGCGATCAGCGGCTGGAGGAACAGCTCGAGCGTCAACCGCGGCGAGAACGTGACATTGAAGCGGGTGTTCATCGAGATCGAGTTTTGCTCGAGCCGCGCGAAGACGTAGCGCCGGTCGTAAAACAGATTGGCGGTCGTGTCGTCGTAGAAATCCACGAACTGGAAGCCCACCTCTTCATGACCGATGCTCGGCCCGATCGACAGCGACACGTTGGGCCGCGGCCGGATTTCGGCATTCAGGAAGAGAAACCGGTCGCAGTCCCCCTCCACGTTGCAGCCGCGCTCGATCCCGCCCGAAAAGACCAGCTTCTTGCGGGAATCGGTCGAGATGTTGGTCGAAAAGAAATCGATCCCGGGCCGCCGTACCACAGGGCCGCCGCGCGTCAGCCGGTCATCCATCAGGTTGGGGCGGTGAATCCAGAAGCCGCTGATCCGCCAGTAATTGAGCGTCTGGATCTGGCCCCACAGCTGCGTCTGCCGGTCGGTCAGGTCACCGTCGAAGTTGTACTGCTGCTGCCCACCCACGATCAGGAACAGCTGCCGGTACCAGCTCGTCGGCTTGGTCCACTGCGGCAGGACATTCGCGCTCATCCAGGCGTAGTCGGCGCGCGAGAAGAACGTGATGTCGTTGTTGTCGAATCCCGGCGTCCGGACGTTGCCGGATATTTCCCACAAGAGGCGGCCCGACTCGCGCGAGAGCCGCGCATACGCGCCGAGCCCGCGCATCGAGGTCAGCGTCGGATCGAGGCTGTCGGTGAGGAACCCGTTCGAGCCATGCTCGCGATCCGGGCGTTGGAAGAACCGCGCGCTCGACCGCTGGAACCGCAAGATCGCGTCCGGATCGCCCGATACCTGGCTCCCCGCGACCTGCGCCATCAGCCGGTAGCGGCGCTGCTTCCACCACATGTCGGCGGAGACGCCCAGCACCTCCGCGTGCCGCGACAACCGGTCGGCGATGAAGGGATCGTCGAGATCGCGAATCACGGACGTGGCCATCGCCTTGAGCTGGGTCGCGCCGCCGCGCAGGTCCTTGGCCACCCGGGCCGCGAAGTAGTTCGAGAACGGCTCCACCGTCACGCCGTAGCGCGAGCCGTCCGTGCGCTCCACGGTGGCGCGCTCACGCCGCGTCACCGCATCGAGCACACCGATGGACCACCCCGAGGGCGTCCGCCCGGTGAGCTTGGCGGCGCCCAGAATGGTCGTGTTGTCGGGGGTATCGGCGAACGCGTCGGTGCCGTTGCGCAGCGCCGGCATCTGCGGCTGCCGGCCGATCCGGCGCGTGCTCAACATCGACAGGCTCGACACGTTGGAGCAGAAGAAGCAGTTGAGCCCGCCCAACCCGAAGTAGCCCGCGCCCTCGGAGAAGAACGGACGCTTCTCCCCGAAGAACGTTTCGAACGCGCTGAGATTCACGACCGCGGGGTCGACTTCGACCTGGCCGAAGTCGGGATTCACCGTGGCGTTGAGCGTGAGGTTGGACGTCACCAGCACCGTCGCGTCGGCGCCGAAACGCCCGTCCAACACGTGCGGGTCGTAGAACGGATCGAGGGCATCGCCCGGCGCGTTGGCCGATCGCGCCACCACGTACGGCAGCACCTCGCCCTTGCTCGGCGTATCGCGAATCACGAGACCCCTCAGATGGCCGAAGCGCGGCGCGCCGCCCGTCTCCTGACGTCCCCAGAACGACCACTGCGACAGCTCGTTCAAGCGGCTGACCTGACGCCAAATCTGCAGTCCCCACGTCTGCTCCTCCCGCGTACTCGGGAAGCGCAGCTGCGAGAACGGAATCCGCATTTCGGCCGTCCAACCGAGGGAATCGATCGTGGTTTCCACGTCCCAGACGGGATCCCAGGAGGCGTCCCCGCCCCCGCCCAGTCCGTTCTCATCGTTCTTGACGCCCGACGGATTGATCAGGAAGAAGAGACGGCCCAGATGGTCGTGATACGTGTCGAAGATGACCTGGAGGTAGTCCGAGCTCGGGTCGGCGTCGCGACGCACCAACCGGGTGCGGACGCCGCGGCTGCCCGAGTCGTCGTACATGCGCGCCCCCACGTAGATCGCCGCGTCGTCGAACGCAAAGCGCACCTCGGTCCGCTGGGTCGCGGGCTCCCCTTCGCGAGGCTCGCTCTGGCGGAACCCGTGGGCGATGGGGGCGGTCTGCCAGAGGGCCTCGTCCAGCCGGCCGTCGATCCGGATCGGCTCCTGCACGGGCACCGCCCGGACTTCGGGTCCGGGCACGGAGTGATTGGTTTGAGCGGGGAGCGCGAGAGGCGCGGCAAGAAGGGCCGCAACGAGGACGGAAAGTCTCGACATCACGCGGCGCACCGGGGTTGGGATATCTGGTTTGACGCGGTCATCCCGCAAAAGGTTGCGGTGGGGCCCCGGCCCCTGCGTCAGGGGAATGTCCGAAGTGTCGCGCTACTCCGGACGGGTGAGCGTGGCCCGCCGCGTGCGTGGGCCGAAATGCCCTACCGCATTCGCCTGCGGCGTTTCCGTCCACTCGAAGTCGATCTCAAAGGTCCCGAATACCGACCGCACGGAGCGTCCCGAGCTGGGGTACGCCCGGAACGTGTCAGCCGCGAAGGCCCCGCCTTCGTACTCCTGCCATTCGTAGACGACCGTATAGCCGCTATCCGCCGGTGCGATCGTGAAGCGCACGCCGAATTGACCGTCCCACTTCCCTTCCCAGGTGCCCGGCAGGCGGTCCGGCTGCTCGAGCCGCGCGGACGGGCGGGGGTCGCCCGTACCCCGCGCCAGCACCATCGCGCAGCGGCCGGCCCGCGTCGCGAGCTCGACCTTGTCGCCCCGCACCCGGCCATGCGGCGGGTCCAGGGGATCGTCCCCGTGGAGCATGAGCACATCCTCGACGACGACGCCGGAGAACTCGTCCTGTCCCATGTCATGGCGCAACACCAATGTGATCCGGAATTCGTCCTGGCGTGGGGTCACCGCGAAGAACCCCGCTTCGTCGCAGGGTTTCTTGAGCCGCATGATGTGCGGGCCGGACACCGCTCGCGAACCCCGCGCGCGCATGACCGACGCGTAGGTCTCTTTCCGCTGCTGGTACTCGGCAGCGACGCTGTCCGCGGTGGCGGCGGTGACCTCGACGCCGCCATCCAGGTGCACGGTGGCGCCCTGGCGTGCCATGCCGATCATCGTGAGGGTGTATTCGGTGGCCAGATAGGCGCGCGCCAGATCCACCGCGGGAACCGTCTTCAGACGCGCCAGACGCTGCTCGTCGGTCTCCTGCATCGGACTGGCGGAGCCGGCGAGCGCGAGCATGGCGAGAGCGAGCATGGGGGCCCCTTTCCGGACCGGGTCCCAACCTGCCGCCCGCCCGCGCGGGCGTCAACTCGACCGCCTTCCCTCCGTCCACCCTCCAGGCGAGAATTATGCCCGTGCGACGTTTCGCGTTCCTGCTCGCCCTCACCGCCTGCGGCGGACCCACGGCGGAGCCTCCCGCTCCGCCGCCGTCACCCCGGGCCGGCTACACCGCCGCCGACGTCCATTTCGTGTCGGGCATGATCCATCACCACGGGCAGGCGCTGGTCATGGCCGCCTGGGCGACCGATGCGGTGCATGGCGCGAGCCCCGAGCTCCGGCGGATGTCGGAGCGGATTTTCGTGGCGCAATCGGACGAGATCGCCTTGTTGGAGCGCTGGCTGCGCGAGCGCAACGAACCGCGCATCGAGCACGACGAGCTGATGCCGGGGATGCTCACGGCGGCGCAGCTCACCGAGCTGGACCGCGCCCGGGGAGCCGAGTTCGACCGGCTGTTCCTGACGTCCATGATTCAACACCACCTCGGTGCCGTCACCATGGTGGACCAGCTGCTCGGCGCTCCCGGCGCCGCGCAGGATGGTCTCGTATTTCGGATGGCGGCCGACATTCACGCCGACCAGACCACCGAGATTGAACGCATGCAGCGCATGCTGGCCGCGCTGCCTTCCGGAGGAAACAGCCCATGAAGCGTGTTCTGCATCCCGCGATCGCCGCGGTCGCCATCGTCCTTGGCGCCTGCGCCAGCGGTCCGCGGACCGAGCCGTCGAGCCCCGCCACCGCGCCGCGGCCGCCCGTGGACCCGCGGATCGGGCTGCGCGCGGGATGGTTCGACGCCGAGGAAGCGATCTGGAATCTCCGCGTGCTTTCGCGGACGCCGCCGTCGGAGGCGTTCATCAATCGCGCGTCGCCCGGTGACTTCCGGCTGATCAACTCCGACATCTCGTTCTCCCAGCAGTACGCGATCCAGGGCAACTTCAGCGGCGTGCAGGTGTGGGACATCTCCAACCCGGCGCAGCCACGGCTGCATCGCGCGTTCGTCTGCCCCGGGTCGCAGAGCGACGTGTCGGTGTTCCGCACCCTGCTGTTCGTCTCGGGGGAGGCGCTCGACGGCCGCGTGGATTGCGGCACCCAGGGCATTCAGGACACGGTGAGCCATCACCGGCTGCGCGGCATCCGCATCTTCGACATCACCGACATCGCCAATCCCCGGCCGATCACGAACGTGCAGACGTGCCGCGGCTCGCACACGCACACCGTGGTCACCGACCCCGACGATACGGCCAACGTCTACATCTACGTCTCGGGCGCGGCGCCCGTTCGCTCGCCCAGCGAGCTGCCGGGCTGCTCGGCCGCGTCGCCCGACGAGGATCCCGGCTCGGCGCTGTTCCGGATCGAGGTCATACAGGTGCCGCTCGCCAATCCCGCGCAGGCGAAGATCGTCAGCTCGCCGCGCATTTTCAGCGGGCTGGTGGAACCGCCCTCGCACAGCGAAGCGCCCGAAGACATCGCGGCGGCGGCGCGGCGCGCCGCCGCGGCCCGTGCCGCCGGCGGCTACACGGCCACGATCGACGGCGTGGAGTTCGTGCTGGGGCCCGGGTTCGTCCGCGCGCGGCTCGACAGCAACG
>JAUYMC010000306.1 GCA_030699545.1 Gemmatimonadales bacterium
ACCGGCACGCGCCGGGAATGGACCTTGAGGATGCCTTCACGTCCCTTCACGTCCGGCCGTGGAACGATCACCCGGCGGTCGAACCGGCCGGGGCGGAGCAGCGCCGGATCGAGCACGTCCGGACGGTTCGTCGCGGCGATCAGGATCACGCCCTCGTTCGACTCGAAGCCGTCCATCTCGACGAGCAGCTGGTTCAGCGTCTGCTCCCGCTCGTCGTGCCCGCCGCCGAGGCCCGCGCCGCGATGACGGCCGACGGCATCGATCTCGTCGATGAAGATGATGCAGGGCGCATGCTTCTTGCCCTGCACGAAGAGATCGCGCACGCGCGAGGCGCCGACGCCGACGAACATCTCGACGAAATCGGAGCCCGACATCGAGAAGAACGGCCGGCCGGCTTCACCCGCGACCGCCTTCGCCAGCAGGGTTTTTCCCGTCCCCGGAGGTCCGACCAGCAGGGCGCCCTTGGGCAAGCGGCCGCCAAGCCGCTGGAATTTCTGCGGGTCCTTGAGGAAGTCGATGATCTCCTCGAGCTCCTGCTTCGCTTCGTCGCAGCCGGCCACGTCGGCGAACGTCACCTTGGGCGTATCGCCGGCGAGCAGCTTCGCTTTCGATTTGCCGAACGCGAAGGCGCGGTTCCCTCCCTGCTGCATCTGCCGCAGCATGAAGACGACGAGGCCGAAGATCAGGAGGTACGGCAGGAACGTCAGCAGCACGACGCCGAACGACTGGCCGGCTTCGCGCGCGCGGACGTCCACGCCCTTGGCGGAGAGGGTCTGCACCCAGGCGTCGTCGGCCTCGAACGGCAGCAGCACGTTGAAGCGCTCGACGGTCTGCCGCTTCACCGTGACGGCGCGCTCGAACGTGCCGCGGACCTTTTTCTGGTCGGCGATCTCGACGGCGGCCACGTTGCCCCGGTTGAGCTCTTCCATGAACTGGGTATACGTGATCTCCGCCTCCTCGCGGCGCCGGCTCGAGGCCAGCTGCACGAGGGCGACGGTACCGACGATGAGGAGCGCCCAGAACGACAGCGTCCGCAGCATCCGGGTCCAGTTGAATTCCCGCGGCGGCGGGGGAATGCGATTCGCCATCTACGTCAGACTCGCGATATAGGGAAGGTGCCGGAAGTTTTCCGCGTGATCGAGCCCATAGCCCACCAAAAAGAGGGTCGGGGCGTCGAGACCCACGAACTTCGCCTCCAGCTCCAGGTGTTCGGCCACATGTTTGTGCAGCAGCGCGCAAATCTCGAGGCTTGTGGGGCGCCGCGCGCGCAGCAGCGCCACGAGCTTGTTCAGCGTCTTGCCGGTGTCCACGATGTCCTCGACGAGCAGGATGTGCTTCCCTTCCAGCGTCGTCTCGGGATCATACACCAGCCGCACGTTGCCGCTCGACACCGTGTGCTCGCCGTAGCTCGCGGCGACGAGAAAATCCACCTGCAGCGGCCGGTCGATGCGCCGCACCAGATCGCTCAGAAAGATGAAGCTGCCCTTGAGCAACCCGAGGACCAGCAGATCGCCGTCGGGATAGGCGGCGGTGATGTCGCGCCCCAGCTCCCGGACCCGGCGTGCGATCGTCGCTTCGTCGAAGACGATGCGGGCGAGCTTAGTGCCGCCGGTCTGCCTCGTCGCGCTGCTGGTCTCGGACGTACTCGGTAACATCCAGCCGCACCGCCTCGGTTCCGGGCGCCGGCACGCCGTCCGCACTGCGACAGATGCCGGGCACCCAGAGAATGGTTGCTTGCCGCACGACCACCGGGTACCGCGCTCGCGCGCTTCGCGGCACGCGAGCCTCCATCAACAGCCGGCGCAGCGGCCGGTGACCCACGCCGCCGATCGGGACCAGCGTATCTCCCCGCTCGGGCGACCGCACTTCCCACCCCGGTTCCGCGGGGATCCACGTCGTCCACGACACCCGGTCGATCTGTGCCGGCCGTGCCGGCGCGCGCTCGGGCGCCCACCGGATGCGGAAGTCGCCGAATGTCGCGGCGCCCCGCGCGCCGGCCGGCACGATCCGCTCCGGCACCGGCTCCCCGCCCCCGCCACGACTGACGCGCAGGCGGTCGAAGGCAATTTCGGCCGACCACCCCTGCCCCAGGGCCAATCGCCGTCCCGAGGGACGGCGCGCCAGCGCCAGCACCCGGCGGGCTTTTTTGGGGCCGAGCACGCAGCCCGCGCGCCGCGCGGCCGCGCGCAAGAGCGCGACGGACAATGCGTTATCATAGCCGAGCAACACCCCCCGGGCAACGGTAAAACCTTTGGCCTCGATCTGAAGATGAAGCTCGGGAACGAGTTCCAGCGCGCGGTCCCAGGCGCGGCGATCGCTCGCGGCGTGGCGGCCGAGGTCGGCCACATCGGCGCCGAGGCGCGCCCCCATCCGCTCCGTGAGCAGTGGCAACAGCGTCCCGCGCACCCACGAGCGGAGATGCCGCGGATCACGATTCGCGGGATCATCGTGGACCGGCAGGTCGCGCCGCCTGGCGTAGTCGGACAGCTCGCGCCGCGTGAATGGCAGGAGGGGTCGCACCAATCCCCCGCGCCCGCGCTGCGCGATGCCGGCGAGTCCCGCCGGTGCGCTGCCGCGCAACGCGCGCAGCAGCACGGTTTCGATCTGATCGTCGTGGTGATGCGCCGTGACGAGGTACTTGGCGCGATGGCGCTCCTGCACGTCTCGGAGCCACGCGTACCGCGCCCGCCGTGCTTCGGTCTCCGTGGCCTCGGGACCGAGGTGCAGCTCCCCCAGCTCAAACGGCAGATCGTATTGCTCGGCCAGCTGCTTGACCGCCTCGCCGACCGCCCGCGCGCCCGTCTGAATGCCGTGATCCGCATGGGCCACGATGAGCGTGAGCCCGAAGTCCTTGGCCACGCCCGCCAGCACGTCGAGCAACGCCACCGAGTCCGGGCCTCCCGACACCGCGACGACCGCAGTCCCAGGCGCACGAAACAGCCGCGCCTTTTCCATATGGGCCCGGAAGCGCTCGGGCAGCGACGTCACGAGAGCCATGTATCTTCAAGCATGGTCACGGTTCCCCACGAAACGACCTACCAGTTGCTCCGCAATCTTACTTCGCCCGTGGTCGCGGTGACCACCGGGCGGCCCGGCAAGCAGAACGGCATGATCCTCGATTCGGCGGTGCGCGCCTCGATCGTGCCCAGCATTCCCCGACTCTCGGTCTACATCCACAAGTTCAACTATACGCACGACCTGGTGTTCGAGGCGGGGGTGTTCGTCCTCCATCTGCTGCACACCCGCCAATTCGATCTCGTGCGGCGCCTCGGCTTCGTGAGCGGCCGCGATCGCGACAAGCTGGCGGATATTCCTCATCATCAGGGTGCGCTGGGGGCGCCCATTCTCGATGAGTGTTACGCACACTTCGAGTGCCGGGTGGCGAACGTGATGGATACGGGCAGCTCGACGCTGTTTTTAGGCGACGTGGTGGGGGTGGGGTATGGAACCGCGGCCGAGCTCGATCCCCAGGGGGAGTTGCTGACCGCGACGTACTTCCGCGCCAACATCCCCGCCGAGTGGCGTCAGGAGTTCGAGGCGAATCTCCAAAAGGCGCAGCGGACGGCGGAGGCGATGTCGCGCGACATCCGGCCCGTGACGTGGCGCGGGCTCACGGCATGATGTCCTCATCGGGCGCCCCGATGACCGGAGGGTGTTCGTAGACGATCGGAGTCTCGCACGCGCACGCCTCGGTGCCCGGCACGGCGAACTGGGCGCTGGCGCGGGGCGGCCGGTAGTCGATCTTGGTGGGGTCTCCGATGACGCCACCGCAGAAGTGGCAGTGGATCGTAGTCATGGGCGGCATCATTCACTTTCCGAAGTCAATCGGCAATAGGGAAAGGGGAGGCGGCATGCGTATCGCGTTCAGCGGCGGGGCTTTGGCCCTGGTGGTCGGGCTCGCGGCCTGCGGACAGGCGCGCCCGCTCAGCGAGGCGGACAAGGCGGCGATCCGGGCGGTGTCCGACAGCTTCGAGGCGCGGGTGCGGGCCGGGAACGATTCCGGCGTCGCCCAGCTCTACACCGAGAATGCGGTCTTCATGCCGCCGAACGAAGGTATTGTGGAAGGACGAGCGGCGATCCGGGCACAGTGGGAGGCGCAGCCGGCCGACGTGGAGATCGAGCTGACGCCGGTGGACGTCGACGGCCGGGGCGATCTCGCCTACGTGCGGGGCACGTATGTCGTGTCGATCGTGGGATCGCGGGGGGGGCCGTCGGTGGTGGACCGGGGGAAGTATCTGGAGATCCGGCGGCGCGAGGGGGGGCGAGAGTGGCTGATCGCGGTGGACATTTTCAATTCGGACCAGCCGGCGACGGCCCCTCCCCCACCGGCAGCGCCCCGCAGAACGACCAGGCCGTAGCCGCGTGCGCCCTCTCAGGGCGCACCCACGCCGAGCCCGGGCTCTCAGCCCGGGTGAATGAGTAGCGGCGGTCGGACTCGAACCGACGACCCGCGGATTATGATTCCGCTGCTCTAACCAGCTGAGCTACGCCGCCATCCGGGAGAACATCCTAGTGAGTTCCGCGCCGCACCGGTAGGGGTTTGGAGCGCAGCGGGAGTCGTCGGCCGCCCAGGCGCGGGCGTCCCGTGGCCGCCGGAGCCCCGGGCGCGGGCGTACCGCCGATCGACGCGGTGTACGCCCCCGTCTCCCCCGCCACCGCGGTACCGAACCGCACCTCGAACATGTCCAGCTGCGTGACGGTGTGCTCCAGGAAGGCATCCGTTGTCGTCCCGGTGCTGTCGTCGTTCGAACTGACAAAGACCAGACTGTCCGAGAAGTCCTGCGCGACCCGGACCGAGTACAGCGTGATCACCGGATCCACGGCCGCGGAGCGTTGCGTGAATCGCAGCACGGCCCCCGGCTCGCCGACGATCCGGACGCGGTCGCTGTACGTCGGCCCCGCATCCACACAGTCCGTCGTCGCGATGCCGTCGGCCAGCGTCACGCCAAAGGTGACGAACATCTCCTCACACGCCGTGAGCGCCTGGCCGCGGGTGGCGCCCAGGATCGTGTAGGCGCCGGTTTCGCCCTGACTGAAGGAGTTCGCCCCGACGAGGTAGTCTCCCGGCGCGAGAATGGCGTGGATGCGTGAGTTGGTGTTCTGCGTCCGCACGATGTCGTCGTTCACCGCGAAGTAGCCTTGGCTCCCAAACAGATCGAGCCACGTGTCGATGGCGGTGGACGCCGAGCTGATCGTGACGGCCTGCTGCGACCCGACCGAGAATACGTAGAAGTCGTAATACCAGCCGCCCAGATTGCAGTCCAACGTCGCGAGTACGGCGCTGAAGGCGCTCCCGAACGTCAGCTCCCGCGCGAACGTGCACGGATCAACGACCAGCGCGTGGAACATCACCGGCTGCGCGAGCCCCGCGACCGTCCCGCGGATCTCGACGTCGCCGATCACGCCTCCCAACGTCACCGTCGTCGCGGCCACCCCCGATCCATTGGTCGAGGTGTTGATCGGACTCACGAACGCGCTGCCCGATTGTACCGACCAGGTGACGGTCACCCCCTCGACGGGCGCCCCACCGCTCCCCAACGCGACGAAACTCAGCGGGACGTCGAGCAGCGCCCCGGTGGGACCGATCTGGCTGTCTCCCGCCACGCCCGTGACCGAGGCGGCGCTCGGCCCGGTGGAATCGCCGCCGCA
>JAUYMC010000234.1 GCA_030699545.1 Gemmatimonadales bacterium
GCGCCTCTTGGCGGACTCGCCACGCTGCGTCAACAGGCAGAGTGGCAATCCAACAGGAGCCCCGTCCGAAAGGGCGGGGCTCTTCTTTGTCCGGCGCCACCCGCCACCACCGGTGCCTGGCGCGGTATTATCCAGCGCGCCGACATGAGGGACAGACGGGTGGGACAGACGCTTTCCTTGCTGAAGACTTTTCTATCCGCCGCGCCCGCGCCGCCCGCCCCCGGACGCGCCGGCGAGCGCGCCGTGCTCGTCGTTCTCGTGCTCGGACTGCTCATCCCGTTCCTCGGCAAGCCGTTTCACATCGACGATCCGGTCTTTCTCGCCATCGCCAACCAGGTGATTGCCCATCCCCTTGATCCCTACGGCTTCGACTACTACTGGTTCGACAGCGCGAACCGCATGTGGGATCTCGATCCGCTGAACCCTCCGGCCATGGGCTACCTGCTGGCGCCGCTCATTGCGCTGTTCGGCGAGCGCGAGTTTCCGCTCCACGCCGCGTTTCTCGTCTTCCCGATCCTCGCGGCGCTCTCGGCCTACGAGATCGCGCGGCGGTTCACGCCGCGACCCTTCGGCGCGGCGGCGCTCTTCTGCCTTGCGCCGATGTTCATCGTGCCGGCCACGACGGTCATGGCCGATCTTCCGGCGCTTGCCTGCCTGCTCGGCGCCGTCGCGCTGCTGCTCGTCGCGATCGAGGGGCGCCCGGGCGCGGCGCTGCTCTCGGGACTGGCCGCGGCCGGAGCGGTGCTTCTGAAATACACCGCGGCGCTCGTCATCCCGGTTCTCGCGGTGGGCCTGCTCTTTCTCGACCCGAAGCCGCTGCGCCGCGCCTGGTCGGTGCTGCTGCCGATCGTCGCCCTGCTCGCCTGGGAGGCGATTACGCTGTCGCAGCAGGGGTCCTCGCACGTGCTGGAGGCGGCAGAGACGAGCCGCGCTGCGGGCCTTCCGGCGCGCGAGATGATCCTGGGCGCCGCGACGTTCATCTTTCTCGGAATGGGATCGGGGCCGGTGCTGCTGGCCGCCCGCCTGGGGCGGCGTGAAGGCTGGCTGGCCCTCGCGCTCGGCCTCCCGATCGGTTTCGGCCTGGTGGCGCTTTACGGGCGCGCGCACGCGTCGTACTCCGGCTGGGGCGCGCTCTCGATCACGACGGCGCTTGCCGCTGCGGGCGGTGTCGCGCTGGTCGCGCTGGCGGCGCGCGAGGCCTTGTCGCGGAAGGCGGCGGGCCTGTTCCTGCTCGCGTGGTTTCTGGGCGGCGTGACACAGGTCGTTCTCTTCGGGAGCTTCGTGGCGGCGCGCTATCTGCTGCCCGCACTTCTGCCGGCAGTGCTGCTGCTGGCGGGAAGGGGACGCGCGGGGATCGTGTTCGGCGCCGGCCTGGCCGCGGCGCTCTCGCTCGCGGTGGGCTTTGCCGATCTGGAATTGGCGCGCGGCTATCGTGACGCCGCCGCGAGCCTCGAGGCATTCCACGGCGAAAGCGGCCGGCCGCTCCGGTTCCAGGGGCACTGGGGTTTCCAGCACTACATGGAGCGCCAGGGCGCGAAGCCGCTCTTCCCGGAGGATTCGCGCGCGCTCGAGCCGGGCGAGATCGTGGCCATTCCGATCGAGGGGGCCAACGTGAGCCTGAGGGTCCTCGCGCTCGCCGCCTGGGACGGGAAGCGCGTGATGCCCGGGCGCGAAATGCATATCGAGGGGAAGTGGCCGGTGACAACGATGTCGCGCGAGAGCGGGGCCGGCTTCTACTGCAACTACGAGGCGCCGCTGCCGTTCAGCTGGGGCGTGGACATAGTGGAGCGGATCGAGGTGCTGAAGGTCATCGAGGCGCCCTGAGAATGCGTCTGTCATTGCGAGGAGCGAAGCGACGAAGCAATCCCGCACGCACCGGTCGATCTATCCATTTGATCCGCCGCCCGAATCCTCCTAAGCTTGTGGGCATGACGCGCTTTCTCCCCATCGTACTTGCGCTGGCCTTCGCGATTGCGCCGCGCCCGGCCCAGGCCGGCGGACTCGCCACGGTGCGCGTGGCCTCGGGTCTCTCGGGGCCCGTCTTTGTGACATCGCCGCCCGGCGACGCGCAGCGCCTCTTCATCGTCGAGTTCAACACCGGACGGATCAAGATCCTCAAGAGCGGAAGCGTCCTCGCGACCCCCTTCCTCGACATCGGCTCGCTCGTGACGAACAACTCGAACTTCGGTTTTCTCGGGATGACCTTCCACCCGAACTACGCGTCGAACGGCTACTTCTACGTGCAGTACGTCGACAATTCGTTGCAGCCGACCGTGGCTCGCTATGCGGTCTCGGGCAATCCCGACGTGGCCGATTCCGGGAGCGCGCAGATCATCCTCACGCTTTCGGCGATCGTGGATCACCAGGGCGGGACGGTGGCCTTCGGGCCCGACGGCTATCTCTACGCCGCCTTCGGCGACGGGCAGGCGACGGACCCGAGCAATCAGGCCCAGGACGACGGCAACCTGCACGGCAAGATGCTGCGCCTCGACGTCGACGGCGGCACGCCCTACGCCATACCGGCAACCAACCCCTTCGTGGGAGCGGGCAATCCGCTCGACGAAATCTGGGCCAAGGGATTCCGGAACCCGTTCCGGTTCACCTTCGACCGGCTGACGGGGGACCTCTACATCGCCGACGTGGGGCAGACTGCGCGCGAGGAGATCGACTTTCAGCCGGCGGCGAGCGCCGGCGGCGAGAACTACGGCTGGCGTCTGAAAGAGGGGACGGTCTGCTACAACCCGTCGTCGGGCTGCGACCCCGGCGGGCTGACGGATCCCATCTACGAGTATGACCATTCGGCCGGCGACTGCTCGGTGAGCGGTGGGTCGGTTTACCGCGGCACCGGCATTCCGGTCCTGGCGCAGGGAACGTACTTCTTCGGCGACTGGTGCACGGGGCGCGTCTGGTCGTTCCGGTACACGGGCGGCATGGTGACGAACTTCCTCGATCGCACCTCGGAACTCGCCCCCGGCGGCGGCCTGTCGATTGACCAGGTGGTGCACATCGGCGAGGACGGCGCCGGGGAACTCTACATCGTGGACATGGACGGCGAGATCTACCAGATCGTATCGGACGCCGTGGTGCCGGCGCTGGGCTTGCCGGGTGCGGTGGCGTTCATGCTGATGGCGCTGGGAACTGCGCTTGTCTGGCGGCGGCGCTCAAGAATGGCGCGCGCGGTGGCAGGGAAGGGCGGGGCGCTCGGCGGCTCCTAAGAGTGAATCGATACTTGGAAAAGAGAACCCCCGTGACTTTCGCCGCGGGGGTTCAGTGCGTTCAGGACAATGTCATGGAGCCGAGGAGGGGACTTGAACCCCTGACCTGCTGATTACGAATCAGCTGCTCTACCACTGAGCTACCTCGGCCCGGGAGGGCGCGCGCCGTCGGCGCAGCGGCCCTCTCGAAATCGGCGATGCATTTAACACAGCGCGCCCGGCGGGGCAACTCAGCCGCGCGGGGGATTGCTTCGTCGCTGCGCTCCTCGCAATGACATGCGGCAGGGCGCAGGGGATTGCTTCGTCGGGCCTGCGGCCCTCCTCGCAACGACATGCGGGGCCGCGCTACTCCGCGGGCGGCGCTGGCGATGCGCCCGGCGCCACCGGCGGCGCCGCGGGTGGCACGTGCGGCGGCGCCTTGCGGTCAGCCTCGGTCGTCTCAGAGGCGGCCGGCGTCTCCGGCGCGCTGGTTCCGCGATCCATCTTCACCAGGAAAAACCGCAGATCCTTCCCGCGCAGCGCCTTCACCAGAAACCGCTTCGACTTTTCCGTGGTCTTCAGCACGCTCGTGAATTCGGCCAGGTTCTT
>JAUYMC010000241.1 GCA_030699545.1 Gemmatimonadales bacterium
CGCTCTTGGGCCCCGCTGCCGCCTTCCCGTCCGCCATCACGCCGCCGGGCGACGCCGCCGACCTGCCCGCCCCGCCCTCGTTCGAAGGCGTGACGCCGGGGCGGCGGCCCGGCGTGTTCGGCACCTACGCCGACCTCGGCCTGCAGCTGAACCTCCGCTTCGAGCTGAAAGCCGACCAGTTCCGCAACCTGCGCTGCTCGTCTGAGGAACGGCAGTTCGCGCTGTCGGGCTGCAGCGGCGGATTCCCCACGATCAGTCCCAATCCGCAGTACGCCATCCGGTCGGCGGGCGTGGTGGGGCAGCGGCTGCACCTCAACGTCGACTTCGACAGCCAGCGGGAATTCGACGCCAACAACAACCTCCAGGTGTGGTACGAGGGCCTGGAAGACGAGATGCTGCGCCGCGTGGAAGCCGGCAACGTGACGTTTCAGGCGCCGGCGTCGCGCTTCATCAGCGCCGCGATTCCCGCGAACAACTTCGGCGTCCAGGCCATCGGCCAGATCGGTCCCGTCGAGCTGCGGGGCATCTTCGCCCAGCAGAAGGGCAACGTGGTGAAGGACCGCTTTTACACGATCGGGGACGTGACGAGCCAGCCGGTCGACCGGGAAGCGCGCGATCTCGATTACGAGCCGGGCCGGTTCTTTTTCGTGATCGACCCCGCGGCGCTGCCGGGCTATCCCGACCTCGACGTGCTGTCGCTCGATCAGACCCCCCAGCGCCCCGAATCCCTGACGGTCGGCGGGCTGCGCGTCTACCGGCGCCGCGCGATCGCGCCCGGGTCGCCCGACAACCAGAACGCGGGCGGCCTGCGCGCCGTCGCCTGCGGCGTCGGTCCGCTCGGGGCGGCGATCGATTGCGCCGCCCAGCGCGAAGGGCCGTTCGAGTGGGAGATCCTCCAGGAAGGACGCGACTACTACGTCGATCCCAGCGGCACCTGGTTCGCGCTCGCCAATCGCCTCGACCAGAGCGACTACCTCGCCGTTTCCTACATCACCGCCGGTGGCGCGGACTCCGTCGGGACGTTCCCGGTCGAAGCGCATACCGATACGTCGGTGGTGGACACGTTGCGCCTGGTGTACGACCCCAAGCCCGGGATCACGGCGGACGCCCCGTCGTTCCGCTTCGAGATCCGCAGCGCCTACCGGGTGGGCGGTCGCGAGGTCGACCGCCCGTCGCTCACGCTCGCGCTCGTGGTGAACGGCCGCGAGCGCGCGCCGGGCGGCGAGACGTATCTGCAGCTCCTTGGGATGTCGCTCGAGACCGATCCGAACCGCCTTGATGAGTACAACCGGCTGTTCCCGCGAACGCGCGACCCCAATCAGGGCGATCCGGTGCGCGATCTCTTTCTCATTTTCCCGCACCTCACGCCGTTCGCCGATTCGACGCGGCTCTCCGTCGCAGAACGCAACGACTCGCTCTACCGCACACCGCGCGGGTACCTCGGCAGCCAGGCGCCGCCGTCGGTGTTCGGCCTGCGGCTGCACCACGACGCCACCTCCTCGGACCGCGGCGTGCTGGCGCTCAACAGCTTTCAGATCCGCGAAGGCAGCGAGCGCCTCTACCTGCGCAACGCGCTGCTCACCCGCGGCCGTGAGTACAGCATCGACTACAACACGGGCCAGGTGCAGTTCACGAACCCCGATTCCCTCTTTCAGGGCGGCGGCGCGCAGATTCGGGCCCAGTTCGAGGAGCGCGCGGCCTTCACCATCGCCCCCACGTCGATCTACGGGCTCGCCGCGCGCTACGACCTCGGCACGACCGGCCAGGTGAGCTTCACCGGCATGTTCCAGAAGGAGCAAAGCACCTTCAACCGGCCGCCACTCGGCTTCGAGCCGTCGTCGAGCTTCATCGGCGGCCTCTCCACCCAGCTGCGGTTTCAACCGGAGTGGCTCACGCGGTTCGCCGACGCATTGCCGGGCGTCCGGACCGACGTGCTGTCGTCGGTCTCGATCGCGGCGGAAATCGCGGTCTCCAAACCGAGTCCCAACCGGCTGGGGCAGGCGTATCTCGAGGAGTTCGAGGCGGGGGCGGGGCGCTCCATCCCGCTCGGGGAGCAGAACTGGCAATGGGGCAGCACGCCGACGTCGGCGCGCGGCGCCGAGCCGTTCGGCATCGTGGGCGCGTTCGACCCCGCCAACGCGGCGTTTCTCACCTGGCAGAGCCTGCCGTACAACGTGCGCGACGGCCGCTACGTCCCCGTGCAATTCCTGCCGCAGGAGATCGACCCGACGCTGCGGTTCGCGGGTCAGACGCAGTCTGCCGAGCCGGTGCTGTGGCTGATGCTCAAGCCCGACACGGTGATGGGCCTCGCGAACCACCGGGTCGGCTCGCCGCTGTTCGGCCGGCCCAACTGGGTGCGGCCGCCGCAGGACGCCCCGCGCTGGCGGTCGATCACGCAGACGCTCTCGCCGACGGGCGTCGATCTGTCGCGCACCGAGTTCCTCGAGTTCTGGATCTGGGAGGACGGCGCCCGCGTGGCGCGCGCCAATCGCGCCGCGGTGTTGTTCGATTTCGGCGGCGTGTTCGAGGACGCCGTCGCGTTCATCCCGGAGTACTTCACGGTGGATGCGGAGGGCGACACGACGTACTTCGGCGTGCGCCGCGCGGGCGAAGGGCGCCTCGACTCGGAGCGCGACCCCCGCACCCAGACGTGGAGCGCGACGCTCAACGACGAGGGCATTCTGTCGGACCGCGTGGTGGACGGCATCGTGGACTCGACGAACGTCGCCGTGATCGACACGCTGCCGCTGTGCAGCGCGACGGAGAACGGGCAGCTCGTGCCGTACGCCTTCGGCGACGTGCGCTCGCGCTGCGGGCGGCGCAACGGCGCCGTGGACACCGAGGATCAGGACGGCGACGTCGCGCTCGATTCGCTCACGGGCGTGCGCACCGCGGAGAGCTTCGTGCGCTACGTCTTTCCGCTCGGCGACGAGCGCTACTACGTGCGCGATGGCGGCATGGTCGCCGATCCCGCGGGCGGCGCGGCGGGGTGGCGGCTGTACCGGATTCCGTTCCGCAGCGACACGCTCCAGATCGGCGCCCCGAGCCTCCGGCAGGTCCAGGCGCTGCGCATCACCGTGATCGCACCCCCGACGGCGGTGCCGTTCGGGCCCGATCCGCAGGTGTACTTCGCGGTGTCGCGCGTGCGCCTCGTCGGCTCGTCGTGGGTCAAGCGGAGCGATACGCCGATCTACGGCATCGGCGGGGAGCGCGGCACCGGCATCGGGGAGGTGGTCGCGGCGGTCGTCAGTACGGAGAACCGCGACCTCGGGTACGTCCCGCCGCCCGGCGTGGGCGATCAGGCGGGCCGGCGCGACGCGGGGTTCCAGATCGGCGCCACGCAGATCAACGAGCGGTCGATGCGCGTCCTCGCCCGCGGCCTCGAGACGGGCGGGCGGGCCGAGACCTATCTCCGGTTCACGACCGAAGGCGACAAGAACTTCCTCAAGTACCGAAAGCTCCGCGTCTGGGCGCGCGGCCGTGGGCCGGGATGGGAGGATGGGGATCTGGAGTTCTTCTTCAAGGCGGGGAAGGACGCAGACAACTTCTATCTCTATCACGTGCCCGCGCGCACCGTCTCCTGGGAGCCGGAGGTCGTGATGGACTTCGAGCGCTGGCTGGTGCTGCGCGCGCGCATCGAGCAGGCGTGGCTCGCCGGCGACACCGCGCAGGTCTATCCCGGCTGCCCCGATCCGACGCTCGTGCCTCACGACAGCGCGTACGTGATGTGCGACGGCCCCTACATCGCGCACGTCCGCGATCCCGGCACGGCGCCGCCCAATCTCGCGCGCGTCCAGGAAATCGCCGCGGGGATCTGGCGGGTGCGGAACAGCGTCTTCGTGGACCAGGCCGAGCTGTGGGTGGACGACATCCGGCTGAGCGACGTCGTGCGGGAGGCGGGCGCGGCGGGCGCGATCGACCTCACCCTGGCCGCCGCCGACGTCGCCGACCTGTCGGTGAACCTGTCGCGCCGCGACGGCCAGTTCCGCCAGCTCGGCGACGATCCGACCTACGTCACCAACGACGCCGCCAGCATCGGCGGCACGGTACGGTTCGACCGTTTCCTGCCGGCGCGCTGGGGGCTGTCCATCCCCATCACGGCACGCCACACGCTCGCCGCCAGCGACCCCTTCTATCTGAATCGTACCGATCTGCGCGCCGACGCGCTTCCCGGTCTGCGCACGCCGCGCGCCACCGCCACGACCTACACGCTGTCGGCGCGCCGGGTCATGCGCGCCGAGCGCGGGCCGGCGCGGTGGCTGCTCGACCCGGTGTCGGTGACGGGCAGCTATACGAGTGGGTCATCGCGCGCGGAGCTGTCGCGCGCCCGCGCATCGAGCCATGCGCTGAGTCTCGACTATACGCTGCTGCCGCGGCCCACCGCCGTGCGGATCGCGGGCGCGCAGCTGCGGATCAATCCGTCCTCCATCCGGCTGCGCTCGGGGATCGTCGGCGCCGATGCGGAGCGGTTCACCTACACGGTCCCCGTGCCGCGCGCGAGCGACAGTCTCCCGCCGGCCATCTCGCAAACCCGCATGTGGCGGAATTCGGGAGCGGTCGAGCTCCTGCCCGTGCCCGGCGTGCAGCTCGGTCTCGATCTCTCCTCCAGCCGCGATCTGCGGGATTACGGCGACTCCACCACCATGGGGCGGCTGTTGCAGGCGAGCCGCGGCGCGCTGCTCGGCGCCGACGTCGGCGTGGAGACGCAGCGCGGGCTCAGCACCGCCATCCGGCTCACGCCCCGTCTGGCGACGTGGATCCGGCCCCGGGCCACGCTGGCGTCTGCGTTCTCGTTCACGCGCGACCCCAACGCCGCGCAGCCCGTGCGCACCGACGGCGACACGGCGGGCGAATTCCGCATCCCGGCCGCCTTCAGCAACGCGCGCCGGCTCGAGGCCGGCACGCAGCTGGACCCGCGGCGCCTCGCGCAGGCGGTCTTCGGTGATTCGTCGGCGCTCGTGGGTTGGCTGGGGCGGATCACCACGCTCGATGTCGCCTTCAACCGCCAGCGCGCCTCGAGCTTCCACCGCGTGGGGGATGCGCCGCCGCTTCATTATCAGCTCGCCCTCGGCGGCCTCGACGCCTTCCGCGGTGTGGACGGACGGTCCGCCGTGTCCGCGCAGGAGAATGCGACGCTGACCGCGGCGGCCGCCGCCGTCCTGGGGCTGGGGCTCCGGGCGAACGCCTCCTACCGGCGGACCCGCGGCGTCGCCTGGGCGCTGCGCTCCAACGAGCAGGTGCCCGTCCGCAACACCGCCACCGACTGGCCCAATGGGTCCGTCACCTGGTCGATCAACCCGCCGCGCGGCGGCTTGGGACGACTCCTCTCCACGCTCACCGCCCAGCTGACCTACCGGCGCTCCGAGACGGAGAACCAGCAGCCGACGTTCGGCGCGCCCGGGAGCGTCGCGCTCGCGCGGACCAGCGAGCGGCTCGTCGCCCCTTCCGTCACCCTCTCGTGGGCGGGCGGCGTATTCACGACGGTGGACGTTTCGCGCACCCGCAGCGAGCGGCTCACGGCGGGCAACCTGTTCCGCTCGACGCGTTCTCAGGAGAACGCGTCGGTGGCGTTCTCGTTCCGGCCCCCGTGGACGCTGGGTCGGGTGCGCACGCCGATCCGCACGACCGCCCGCTATTCGGTCGTGGGTAGCATGACGTGCCTCCGGAGCGCCGGGCAGACCTCCTGTGTACCCTTCGTGGACAGCCGCAACGTCCAGGCGCAGCTTACCATGGATACCGACCTGCCACCCAACATGAGCGCGGGGCTTCAGATGGCGTACGTCCTGACCGAAGAACGGCAGATGAACCGCAAAGTGGCGCAGCTCGTCATCACCGCCTTCGTCCAGCTCGCAACCAGCGTGGGCCGGATCCAATGAGACGCGCGGCGGTAGTGCTGCTGCTCCTGCTCGGGTGCCAGGCGCGCGCCGGCGGGAACGCCAGCGAGTTCAACGGCCAGACCGCCTTCGGCTACGTCGAGCGGCAGATGGCGTTTGGCCCGCGGATTCCCGGGCGCCCCGGTCACCGGCAAATGGGAGACTGGCTGCTCGGCGAGCTGCGCGCCCGCGCCGACACTGTCATCGTCCAGGAATTCACGCACGTGACCGCTCGGGGCGACTCGCTCCGGATGCGTAACTTCTTCGCGCGCTTCCGGCCCGCGGCGACCGAGCGCATCCTGCTGCTCGCGCATTGGGACACCCGGCCCATGGCCGACAAGAGCGAGAACCTCGGCCAGCAGCGCCTGCCGGTGCCGGGCGCCAACGACGGCGCGTCCGGCGTCGCGATCCTGCTCGGCGTCGCCGACGCCCTCAAGGCCCGGCCTCCCGCACAGGGCGTCGACCTCCTGTTCGTCGATGGCGAGGATTACGGCGATTTCGCCGATACCAACGACGTCCTGATCGGCTCGCGCTGGTTCGCGCGGAATCAGCCGCCGGGCTACGAGCCGCTCTTCGCCGTGCTGTTCGACATGGTCGGCGACAAGGACCTGCAGATCTATCAGGAGGGCAACTCCCTCGCGTTTGCTCCCGAAGTCGTGCAGCGCGTCTGGCGTATCGCCGCCGAGCGGGGCCACGACAAGACGTTCGTGCCCGGCGCCCGCCACACGCTCACCGACGATCATGTGGCCCTACAGCAGGTGGGCATCCGCGCGATCGATGTGGTGGACTTCGATTATCCGTACTGGCACACCACCGACGACACCATCGACAAGGTGAGTGCGGCGAGCTTGCAGGTAGTGGGAGATGTTGCGGTCGCTCTCGTAAGGAACTAGACGTCTCCCCGCAATCTCGTGCCCCCCGTCGCGCGATTTGGATCCTGAGAGCAGCCGGCAAGCTCAGTAGTTTCGCGCCTGTATGGATGACCGCCGCGCCGCTCTCGTTCTCGCACTCCTGGCCCTCGCCGGCGCCGGCTTCCGCTTCCTCCTCGCTCCAGCTCCCGCTTCCGCTCCCGGCGACGTGCGGCTCGAGTCGTCGGCTGCTGCGCGTCCGTCCGCGCTGCGGGAGACGGCACGCAAGGCCGCGCAGCTGTCGCGACCGCTCGCGCCCGGTGAGCGAATCGATCTCGATCGCGCCGACGTGAGCGAGATCACACGCCTGCCGCGCATCGGGCCCGTGCTGGCGCAGCGCATCGTCGCGTGGCGCGACCAGCACGGCCCATTTGGCAGCCTCGCGCGGCTCGACAGCGTGCCGGGCATAGGCCCGAAATTGCTGGACGCGATCCGTCCGTACGTGCTCCAGCCTTGACCGGTCCGACCCCGGGAAATACTTTAGATGCTTCCATTTCAACGAGTTGCGTACGGCGACCGCAGCGGCCACCCAGGACAAGCTCGGCGACATCCTCGTCCGCGAAGGGCTCATCTCCCAGGAGCAGCTCCGCAAGGCGCTCCAGGAGCAGAGGAGCTCGGGCATGCGCCTGGGGTACACCCTGGTCAAGCTGGGCTTCATCGAGGAGACGGAAGTCACCAAGATGCTCGCCCGGCAGTACCGGATGCCGGCCGTCGACCTTTCCCGCTTTGAGGTCGACGCCAAGATCCTCAAGCTGCTGCCCCCCGACATCGCCACCAAGCACACCGTCCTGCCGCTCAAGCGCGAGGGGCGCACGCTCACGGTGGCGATCGCGGACCCGAACAACGTCGCCGCGATCGAGGACATCAAGTTCATCACCCGGTGCGACGTCTTTCCCGTCATCGCGGGGGAGTACACCCTCCGCAACGCGATCGATCGGTACTACCAGCAGTCCGACGCCCAGCTGCAGACGCTGCTGCGATCGGTCGAGGCGGCCGAGGATCTCGAGGTGGTGGAGGACCAGGAAGACGAGGACGTCAAGGCGCAGGACCTGGCCGACGACGCGCCCGTGGTGAAGCTGATCAACGGGCTGCTCACCGACGCCGTGAAGCGGGGCGCCTCGGACATCCACATCGAGCCGTTCGAGCACGAAATGCGCGTGCGCTACCGCGTGGACGGCGCGCTGCTCGAAGTGATGAAGCCGCCGGTCAAGATGCGCGCCGCGCTGACGTCGCGCGTCAAGATCATGGCGCAGCTCAACATCGCCGAGCGGCGCGTGCCGCAGGACGGCCGTATCAAGCTGAAGATGGGGGCGCGCGTCATCGACTTCCGCGTCTCGACGCTGCCGGTGCTGTTCGGCGAGAAGATCGTGCTGCGTATTCTCGACAAGGGCAACCTGACGCTCGACCTCAAGACCTTCGGGTTCGAGCCCAAGGCCGAAGGCGATCTGCTCAAGGCGATCCTCAACCCCTACGGCATGGTGCTGGTGACGGGGCCGACGGGATCGGGCAAGACGACGACGCTCTATTCGGCGCTGTCGCGGATCAATCAGATCGACGTCAACCTCATGACGGCCGAGGACCCGGTCGAGTACAACCTGCTCGGCATCAACCAGGTGCTGGTCCGGAACGAAGTCGGCATGACGTTCGCCGCGGCGCTGAAGGCGTTTCTCCGCCAGGACCCGAACATCATCATGGTCGGCGAGATCCGCGACCTCGAGACCGGCGGTATCGCCATCAAGGCCGCGCTCACCGGCCACCTCGTGCTGTCCACCCTGCACACCAACGATGCGCCGTCGACGATCACGCGTATGGTCGACATGGGCATCGAGCCGTTCAACGTCGCGAGCGCGGTGAACCTCATCGTGGCGCAGCGGCTGGTCCGGCGCATCTGCGCGGGCTGCAAGCAGCAGCACGAGTACACCGCCGAGGAGATGCACGCCTTCGGGATCGACAAGAAGGAAGGGCCGTTCTCCAAGGGTGCGGGCTGCGACACCTGCTCCGGCACGGGCTACAAGGGGCGCCAGGGGCTGTACGAGGTCATGGCGTTGTCGAGCCCGCTGCGCCGCGGCATTCTCAAGGGCTGCTCCACCGAAGAGCTGCGCGAGATCGCCGTGCAGGAAGGGATGCTCACGCTGCGCATGGACGGCATGGTCAAGGTCAAGAAGGGCGTTACGACACTCGAAGAAGTCGTCAAGGAAACCGCGGCGGGATAAGGAGAAGGGCGCATGCCGATAAACCTCCGGGCGCTGCTCGAGGAGATGATCGAGAAGGACGCTTCCGACCTGCACATCGTGGCGGGGGAGCGCCCCAAGATCCGCGTGGACGGCGACATCGTGAACGCCGCGACCGAGGAAGTGCTCACGCCGAAGGACACCCTGGCGCTCGCGTATTCCGTGCTCACGGAGAACCAGAAGAAGCGGTTCGAGACGGAGAGCGAGCTCGATTTCTCCTTCGGCATCCAGAACCTGGCGCGCTTCCGCGGCAACTGCTTCAAGCAGCGCGGCTGCGTCTCGGTGGTGATCCGGCAGATTCCCTTTACCGTGAAGACGTTCAACGATCTGGGGCTGCCCAACGTGGTGGCGCAGCTCGCCGAGCGGCCGCGCGGGCTGGTGCTCGTGACGGGACCGACCGGCTCCGGCAAGAGCACGACGCTCGCCGCGATGATCGACAAGATCAACAAGGAGCTGAAAGGGCACATCATCACGGTGGAGGACCCGATCGAGTTCATCCACCGCCACCAGAATTGCCTGGTGAATCAGCGCGAGGTGGGGACCGACACCAACAGTTTCCAGGCCGCGCTCAAATACGCGCTGCGCCAGGACCCCGACGTGGTGCTGATCGGCGAAATGCGCGATCTCGAAACGATCCAGGCGGCGCTCACCATCGCCGAGACGGGCCACCTGGCGTTCGCCACGCTGCACACCAATTCGGCGGCGGAATCGATCAACCGCATCATCGACGTCTTCCCGTCGCACCAGCAGTCGCAGGTGCGGGCCCAGCTCGCGTTCGTGCTGGAGGGCGTGCTGACGCAGACGCTGCTGCAGCGGGCCAAGGGCCGCGGCCGCGTGATGGCCGCGGAGATCATGATCTGCACGCCCGCCATCCGCGCCCTGATCCGCGACGACAAGGTGCACCAGATCGAATCGTCGATGCAGGCGGGGAAGAAATACGGCATGCAGACGCTCAACGACGCGCTGTACCAGCTCTACATGAGCCGTGAAGTCAGCAAGGAAGCATGCCTGCGCGTCACGTCCAAACCCAACGAATTCCTCCGGTCGATCGGGGAAACCCCGCCCGACGACAAGGACGCCCCCACCATGGCCGCCGCGCAGCAGGCCGCGGCCGGGGCCCCCAAAGTGGCCGCACGGAGGTAACCCATGCCGGTCTTCGAATACACCGCGCGCAACCTCAAGGGCGATCTGGTCCGCGACAAGATCGACCTCGCCTCACGCGACGACGTCATCGCGCACCTGCGCAAGAACCGCATGGTGGTCGTGCAGGTCCGGGAGGCCAAGAAGGGCGGCGGCCTGAGCGCCATGTTCCAGCCCGGCGTCACCACCCGCGACGTCGTCATCTTCACGCGCCAGTTCGCCACGATGATCAACTCGGGCCTGCCACTGGTGCAGGCCCTCGACATCCTGGCCCAGCAGACCGAGAACAAAGTCCTGGCCGACGTCACCCGCCAGGTCGTCTACGACGTGGAGAGCGGCCACACGCTGGCCGACGCGTTGCGCAAGCACCCCAAGGCGTTCACCGACCTCTACGTCAACATGGTGGCGGCGGGCGAGGCGGGCGGTATTCTCGACACGATCCTGCTGCGCCTCGCGACGTTCCTGGAAAAGAACGACGCCATCATCCGGAAGGTGAAGGGCGCGATGATCTATCCCGCCGTGATCTTCTCGGTCGCAGGCATCGCGATCGCCGTGCTGCTCATCTTCGTCATTCCGACCTTCCAAAGCATGTTCGCGTCGGTCAACCTCGAGCTGCCGCTGCCGACCCGGATCGTGATCGGCGCGAGCAGCCTGCTGAAGAACTACTGGTGGGCGATCATCGCCGTCTGCGTCTTCAGCGTGTTCGCCCTGAACCGCTACTACAAGACGCAGTCGGGCAAGCTCCAGATCGACAAGATCCTGCTGCGGCTGCCCGTGCTCGGCGACCTGCTGCGCAAGTCGGCCGTGTCCCGCTTCACCCGCACCCTCGGCACCCTGATCTCCTCCGGCGTGTCGATTCTCGACGGCCTCGAGATCACCGCGCGCACCGCCGGCAACATGGTCATCCACAACGCCGTCATGGAGTCGCGCGCCTCCATCGCGGGGGGGGAAACCATTGCCGGCCCGCTCCAGAAGTCGAAAGTCTTCCCGCCCATGGTCATCTCGATGATCGCCGTGGGCGAGCAGACCGGCGGCCTGGACGAGATGCTCACCAAAATCGCCGACTTCTACGACGACGAAGTCGACGCCGCGGTGAGCGCGCTGCTGTCACTGCTCGAGCCGATCATGATCGTCGTCCTCGGCGTCATCGTCGGCGGCATGGTCGTCGCCATGTACCTGCCCATCTTCGACATGGTGAACGCGGTCCAGTAACGCGGTCGGACGGTCGGGCGGCCGGGCGGTCAAAACCCCCCCGGCCGTCATTTTTCTGGCCATCGGCGATCAAAGCATGGCGCATTATGCGATAAAACTGGCATTCTGCAATCCAGACACCATTCGCCGAGCACGGACTCCAACCTGCTGACGTTTTACTTCCTAAGTGTTTATCTGCTACAGACTTAGCACATAATTAAGCCCCCCGGTCCGGTTTTTGCCTTGGTCAGGCCACGCTGCTCAGAGCAAAGCCGCCGAAAGGCGGTGGCGCAAAGCAACGGGGCTAAAGCGGGAAATACCCGCCAAGTCCGCCGAGCTGCCAGCAGATACACCCTAGGTCAGGAGCCAACGATGCGGATACTCAAGGTCCTCTTCTTCCTGGCGGCGCTGCCGATCATGGCAGCCGCGCAGAGCGCGCAGGGCCAAGCCCAGCGACGCGATCCCTGCACGCTGCCCGAGGGTGGCGTGCGCCGTGGTGCCCCGGCCGACGCGAAGGCCCGTGCGCAGGCCAGTGGCCAGGGCCAAAAGAGCGGCCTGAATCAGGATCGGAGCGTGAACTGCACCCCGGTTCCGCCCCCGCCCCCGCCCCCGCCTCCCCCGCCGCCGCCTTCGGGTGGCGCGGAGTCGGCGATCCAGGGCACGGTGTTCGCCGATAACAACGCGTCGTTCGTGCGTGACGCGGATGAGCCGGGCCTGTCCGGCTGGTCGGTGTCGCTCAGCGGCCCCGTCTCGGCCTCGGCGAGCAGCGGTGCGGACGGCTCCTACAGCTTCACGGGCCTCCCGGCCGGCATATACGTCGTATGCGTCGCGCCGCAGATCGGCTGGTGGCAGACGGTGCCGATGGAAGGCGCCATGTGTAACTCGGGCATGATCGGCTACGTCCTCGGGATTGCGGACGGGCAGACGGTGAAGTTCATCGGCAACGACTTCGGCAACGCGCCGATTCCGTAAGCGCATTGCCGGCTCGACAGAAGGCCCCGGGCACACACTGCCGGGGCCTTCGTGTGTCCCGCGCTCTTGCATTCTGCCAGAGCGCCCCCAATACTCGGGCCATCGTGAACGGGAGACCTGACTGCGCTGGCTCAGCGTAGGCACGCAGGGATCGGCGATCCCCTCTTCCGCCAAGCTGTTGCGCCTGGTCTACCTGGGCCGCATGTGCCTGGCGGTCGCCGTCTATGTCAGCGCCGCCCTGAAGGTCAAGGTCGTCGACCCCCTCGACATCCTCGTCACCTCTCTGGTGCTGCTGACGGCCGCCGCGGTCACGCTCGCGTCCTACTGGCATACGCACATCCGCCGGCGCCTGCCCGGCCAGACGTTCCTCTATCTCCAGGCGGTGTTCGACGTCGCCCTCATCACGGCGGTCGTCCACGTTACCGGCGGTCCGGAGAGCGATTTCGCCGGGCTCTACGTCGTCGTCATCGCCGTCGTCGCCCTCCTCATGCGGCCCGCCAACGCCGGCTTGGTGACGCTGTTCGCCGGTCTGGTGTACTTCGCCGATGTCTTCTGGGGACACACCGTCGTCTTCCCCGGGACCTGGATCCAGCTGGCCGTCTTCGTCATCGTCGCCGTCGTCATCGCCTACGTCGCGAGCCGGGTGACGGTCATGGGGGCCGAGCGTGAGGCGCTGGCCGCCGAGGTGCGGCAGGTGCAGCTCGAGGCCGACGACGTGCTGCGCAACATCCGCACGGGTGTCATCACCGTCGACGCCGACGGCCGGCTGCTGTACGCCAATCCCGCTTCCGAGGATCTGCTCGGCTTCCGCGCGCGGGAATGGATCGGCCGGCCGGTCATGCCCGAGCTGGCGCGACTCGCACCCGAGTTCTGGGCCGCCGTCACCTCCACCGCCCGGCACGGCGTCCGGCTGATGCGGGTCGAGGCGA
>JAUYMC010000244.1 GCA_030699545.1 Gemmatimonadales bacterium
ATGCGGGAAGTGATCGAATTCCACGGGGGCGTGCTCGAGAAGTTCATAGGCGATGCGGTCATGGCGGTGTTCGGAGTTCCGATCGTCCACGAGGACGATGCGCTGCGGGCGGTTCGCGCCGCGATTGGCATCCGGGATCGGCTCGCTGCGCTCGACGACCAGATCCATGCGGAGCGCGGCGCCACCGTCGAGTGGCGAATGGGGATCAACAGCGGCGAGGTGGTCGCCGGTGACAGCGCGGCCGGCCATCGGATCGTGACCGGGGATGCGGTGAACGTTGCGGCGCGGCTCGAGACCGCCGCCGCTCCGGGCGAGATTTTGATCGGGGCCGACACCCAGCGCCTCGTGCGCGAATCGATCACCGCCGAGCCGATCGATCCGTTGACGGTGAAGGGCAAGGCAGATCCGGTTCCCGCCTTCCGCCTTCTCGCGGTAACCGGTGGGTCGAGCCGCCACATCCGCCCCCTGGAGGCGCCCCTGGTCGGCCGGCAGCGGCCGCTGTTGGCACTCAACCAGGCCTTCCGCGAGGTGGCCGAGGAGCGAGTTTGTCACCTGTTCACGATCCTCGGCGTCGCAGGGGTCGGCAAATCACGACTGGTCGACGAATTCCTGGCCTCGCTCGGCGACCAGGCAACGGTGGCATACGGGCGCTGCCTGTCGTACGGCCACGGCATCACGTATCGGCCGATCGCGGAGGCCGTCCGCGCCGCCGCCGGCCTGACCGAAACCGACGCATCAGACGTGGCGCAGAGCGCGGTTGCCGAGGTCCTCGCGGCCGAGCCCGACGCGGAGCGAACGTCGGCGATCGTGGGTGGGCTGATCGGCCTGGACACCGGCGTATCTGCGGCAGACGAGGCCTTCGCCGCGGTGCGGACCTTCTTCGAGGCGGTCGCTCGCCGGCGACCGCTCGTGCTTGTCTTCGACGATGTGCACTGGGGTGAGCCGACGTTCCTGGACCTGGTCGAGCACCTCGCGGACTGGACCCGCGACGCGCCCATCCTCCTGGTCTGCATGGCTCGCTCGGAGCTGCTGGAGTCGCGCCCGGCCTGGGGAGGCGGGAAGCGGTGGGTGACGACCATTCAGCTCGAACCGCTCAGCGGAGACGAAAGCGAGGAGCTGGTGGCCAGCCTGCTGGGGCGGGCCGAGCTGCCGCAGGCGCTTGGCTCCCGGATCGCGCAGGCCGCCGAGGGCAATCCGCTGTTCGTGGAAGAGCTGCTTGGCATGCTCATCGCCGACGGCTTCCTGGTGCGTGACCACGACAACTGGACCTCAACCGGAGACCCGAGTCGGCTGAAGGTGCCGCCGACCATCCACGCGCTGCTCCAGGCACGACTCGATGGACTCGGCAGTGAGGAGCGAACGGTCATCGAACGGGCGGCGATCGAGGGCAAGGTGTTCCACCGCGGGGCGGTAACCGAGCTCGCGCCCGAAGGGATCCGCGGCCACATACGCGAACGGCTGGCCTCGTTGATGCGAATGGAGCTGGTGCGCCCGGAGCGGCCGGAATTTGCCGGCGAAGAGGCCTATCGATTCCGGCACCTGCTCATCCGCGACGCGGCGTATCAAGCCCTCGCCAAGCAGACCCGGTCCGAGCTCCACGAGCGGTTCGCAGCCTGGCTCGAAGGCGCGGCCAAGGACCGCCTCCCCGAGTTCGAGGAGATCATGGCCTACCACCTGGAGCAGGCGTATCGGTACCTAATGGAACTCGGGCCGGCCGACGCTCATACCCGAGAGCTGGCTGAACGCGCCGGCACCCTGTTTGCCGCTGCCGGTGAGCGGGCGTTCGAACGGGGAGACATGCCCGCAGCCGTCGATCTGCTGACGCGCGCCAGCGACCTGCTGCCGGCAGATTCCGCGCGAAGACGACTGATGATTCCCGCCTTCGGCGAGGCGCTGTATTACCTGGGCGAGGGCCGGCAGGCTGATGCTGTGCTCACCGAGGGAGTTGAGAGCGCCGTTCGCGCGGGCGACGAGCGTGCCGCCGCACGGGCCGCCGTTGTACGCCTGGACGTGCGCGCCTCAATCGACGCCACCGAAGTCAGCGCCGATATCCCCGAGGCGGAGCGGCTGGAGGAAGTTCTTCTTGGCTTGGGCGACGAAGCTGGCGCTCTCCGAGCCGGAACGGCCATCGCGCAGCACCTGTTTTTCATCGGTCGAGCCGGTGAGGCGGAGGTGCGGTATCGCGAGCTGCTGGACCGGGCCCGCCGTGCGAACGTTCCATATGGAAGGGCCATCCGATACATGCCGGGCGCGCTGTACTTTGGGCCCAGGCCGGTCCCCGAGGCCATCGCCGGCATTGAGGAGGTAATCCAGCTCGCGCCGACACCGCGTCAAGGGGCGCTCGCGCTCAGGCATCTTGGCGGCCTACGCGCCATGCAGGGGGACTTTGCCGGAGGCCGCGAACTCCTCCAGAAGGCGAAAAGGGCAGCCGAGGATCTCGGAGACCGTATCGCCTTCGCCGTCACCGACGGCCACTTCGGCGGTCCACTCGAGATGCTCGCCGGGAACTATGAAACGGCAGTCACGCTGATGCGCACCAGCTACGAGCAATTGACGGCGACGGGGGATCGAGCCTTTGCCTCGACCGTGGCGGCTTGGCTGGCTGCCGCATTGATGGAGACCGGAGATGATGGGGAGGCATGGCGATTCGCAACGATCGCGCGCGAATCGACCGCGTCGGATGATCTGTCATCGCAGGTCGACGGACGACGCGTCCAAGCTCGCCTCCTATCGCGGCGCGGGGATCAGGTCGCGGCAGAGGCCTTGGCCCGTGAGGCGGTGACCATGGCATCCGCTTCCGACTACCTGGAGCATCAGGCAAACGCTCGCTTCGATCTGGCCCACGTCCTCCACGAGGCGGGGCGGTCCGCCGACGCAGTCGAGGCCGCTCGGGCCGCGCTGGAGCTGTACGAGCGGAAAGGCATCATTCCGTCCGCCCATCGAACGCGTGAGCTGATCACCAGTTGGAGCGCATAGACCGATGACCGTCACCGAGCGAGCGTGTCCGACGTGCGGGGCCGACAACCCCGAGCGCGCTCGCTACTGCTGGTCGTGCGGATCCGCAATGGAAGTTGAGGCCGCGCCGGCCGCTGAAACGCGAAAGACCGTCACGATCCTGTACTGCGACGCGATCTCCTCCACTGCGCTCGGGGAGCGGATCGACCCGGAGTCCCTGCGGTCGCTCATGACTTCCTACTTCGACGTCATGCGCGACGTGATCGAGTTCCATGGGGGCGTGGTCGAGAAGTTCATCGGTGACGCCGTGATGGCCGTGTTCGGGGTGCCGACGGTCCACGAGGATGACGCGCTGCGCGCCTGTCGGGCCGCGGTGGAGATCCGCGATCGGCTGGCGGACCTGGATGCCGGGATCCACGCTGAGCGGGGTGCCACCGTGGAGTGGCGGATGGGCATCAACACCGGAGAGGTGGTGGCGGGCGACGGGAGCGCGGCGCAACGAATCGTGACGGGGGATGCGGTGAATGTGGCGGCCCGCATGGAGGGGGCGGCCGCCCCGGGCGAGATCCTGATGGGCGCGGACACGTACGCACTTGTCCGCTCGGCCGTCTCGGCCGAGGCGGTCGGGCCACTTTCCTTGAAGGGCAAGGCCGAGCCGGTTCCTGCGTGGCGGCTGACGGGGGTCCTGGACACGATGGGTCGACACGCGCGCCCGCTCGAGGCCCCACTGGTTGGGCGCCACCGGCCTTTGCGCCTCCTGGACGAGGCGTTCCGCGAGGCAGTCGAGGAGCGGATCTGCCATCTCTTCACGATCCTGGGGGTCGCCGGCGTTGGAAAGTCGCGGCTGGTGGATGAGTTCATTGGCGCCGTCGGCGATCAGGCCCAGGTGGCGACCGGCCGGTGCCTGGCATACGGTCACGGGATCACCTACTGGCCCGTGGCCGAGGCCATCCGCGACGGCGCGGGCATCCGGGAGACGAACTCAGCCGAGGTCTCGCGTGAACGGCTGAGCGCCGTGCTGGCCGAGGAAACCGAGGCCGAACGAATCGTCGAGATCGTGGCGGGGATCCTTGGGTTGGAGGCGGCGAGCCCCGCGCCCGAGCAGATCTTCTGGGCCATTCGGAAGACGTTCGAGCGTCTCGCGCGTCAGCGCCCACTGGTGCTGGTGTTCGACGACGTCCAGTGGGGCGAGCCGACGTTCCTGGACCTGGTGGAGCACATCGCCGACTGGACGCGTGATGCCCCGATCCTGCTCATCGCACTGGCCAGATCCGAGCTGATCGAGAAGCGCCCGGCGTGGGGTGGGGGCAAGCGCTGGTCGACAACGGTTCAGCTCGAGCCACTTTCCGAGGGTGAGAGCGACGAGCTGCTGACGAGCCTGCTCGGGCAGGCCCAGCTGCCCGCGGAGGTGCGAAGTCGGGTGAGCAGTGCCGCCGAGGGGAACCCTCTGTTCGTGGAGGAGGTTCTCGCAAAGCTCATCGACGACGGTTTCCTGACCAAAGGGAATGGCAGCTGGCTCGCGGCGCGCGACCTTCGGGAGCTGGCGATTCCCCCGACCATACAGGCGCTGTTGTCCGCCCGGTTGGATGGGTTGGACAGCGAAGAGCGGACCGTCATCGAGCGCGCGTCGGTCGAGGGCAACACGTTCCATCGCGGCGCGGTCATCGAGCTCGCGCCTGAGCCGATCAAGCTA
>JAUYMC010000251.1 GCA_030699545.1 Gemmatimonadales bacterium
GGCGTTGATCATCACATAGAGGTCGACGTCCTGTTGCGAGGCGCCGTCCAGGTGGAAGGCCAGGCTGCGGGAGTGGTACGCCAGATCGGCCGCGGGGCCGACCCCGTACCAGCGGACGTCGCCCCGCCAGAACCGGCTGCGGCCCAGCGAGCGGTGGGCCTTGCGGAACGCGATCATGCGCTTGAAGAAACGGAGGACGTCCCGGTTGGCCTCGAGCCGGTCCCAGTCGAGCCAGCTCGTCGCGTTGTCCTGATTGTAGGGGTTGCTGTTGCCGCCCTGGGTCTGCACGAACTCGTCGCCGGCCCGGAGCATGGGCGTGCCGTTCGACAGGAACAGCAGACAGCAAAAGTTCTTCACCTGGCGCGTGCGGAGTCTCACGACGTCCGGCGGGACGCCCGCGTCGCCCTCCCATCCGCAGTTCCAGCTGTGGTTCTCGCTCGGCCCATCCGTGTCGCCGTGGCCGTTCACCCAGTTCCGCTTCTGGTTGTAGGCGACGAGGTCGTAGAGCGTGAAGCCATCGTGCGACGTGACGTAGTTGACGCTCTGATACGCGTGGTAGGCGCTCAGGCGGTCGTCCGGGAACAGGTCGTCGCTGCCGTACAGGCGGGTCATGAGAGCGCCGACGAGGCCGGGATCGCTGCGGGCGAAGCGACGCGCGTCGTCACGGAAGCGGCCGTTCCACTGGAGCCACGTGACGCCGGGGAAGTCCCGGCCCAGGTGATAGGCGCCGGCGGCGTCCCAGGGCTCGGCGATGAGGCGCGCGCTCGCCAGATGAGGATCGGCGGCGATGTCGCCGAAGATCGGCGGGTCGTCCAGGTCGATGGTGCCGTCCGCCCTCCGCGTGAAGATGGACGCCAGGTCGAACCGGAAGCCGTCCACGTGCATGTCGCTGGCCCAGTAGCGGAGGCTGTCCAGGATCATCTTGCGGACGTAGTGGTTGGCGCAGTGCAGACTGTTCCCGGTGCCCGAGAAGTTCTCGTACGGCGCCTCGGGCCGGTCGCCAATCAGGTAGTACGTGCTGTTGTCGATGCCCTTGTAGCTGTACACGGGGCCGGTGTGGTCGCCCTCGGCGGTATGGTTGTAGACGACGTCGAGGATGACCTCGATATCGGCGGCGTGAAGAGCCTTGATCATCGCGCGGAACTCGTTGTGCTGCTCGCACGCGCAGACACTGGGCGCGGTGGCATAGCCGTGATGCGGGGCGAAGAGGCCGAGGGGCATGTAGCCCCAGTAATTCCCGTCTCCGGGGTCGTACTGGAACACGGGCATCAGCTCGACGGCCGTGATGCCCAGATCTTTGAGGTACGGGATCTTCTCGATCACCCCGGCGTACGTGCCGCGCGCGTCCGGGCTCACGCCGGAATTCGGGTTCATCGTGAAGCCCTTGACGTGCAGCTCGTAGATGACCGTGTCCCACTCGTGGCGCGGGCGCCTGTCCCCGCGCCAGTCGAAGGTGGGCTCGCATGCCGGGATGAAGCCCAGCGGGGCCTTCCCGGCGTTGGACCCGCGGCGCATGGCCGCGCGTCTGTCGAAGCTGCTCGGGAAGAAGATCGACCTCGCGTAGGGGTCGAGGAGAACCTTCTCGGAATCGAACGCGTGCCACTCGAACCGCCCGCCAGGCGCGGGCCCGTCGACGGCATAGGCGTAGTAGCGGGCGTCGCTCATCGCCGCCCGCGGGATGCGGCAGTGCCAGACGCGGCCGGACTTGTTCGTCAGGTGACTGAGGGAATGAGACAGCACAGGGTTGGCGACGTCGTCATCACGGTACAGCAGCAGCGTGACGCGCTCGGCGTGCTTTGAGTACAGGGCGAAGTTGTAGGCCTGCTCGCTCTCGATCCACGTGACGCCAAGCGGGGATGGCGTCCCCTCCTGCGCTGTCCAGCTCTTGGGTGCTGGCATGCTCACGGCGCGTCAACCCCGGCGGGCCCCGCCTCCGTCCACTCGCGCCAGAGGACGAGCAGCAGCGTGATCGTGACCGGTCCCACGAAGAGGCCGATGGCACCGAAGGTCGCGAGCCCTCCGAGAACGCCTAGGAACACCAGGAGGAACGGCACGCGGGTCGTCCCGCTGATGAACCAGGACCGGATCAGGTTGTCCACGGTGCTGACGACCAGGATTCCCCACGCGAGGAGCAGCAAGCCGGCCAGCGGGCGGCCCTGGACGAGGAGCCAGGCGCTGACCGGCACGTAGACGATCGGCGCACCGAACGGAATCAGCGCCAGAAGCGTGGTGGCCGCGCCGAGCAGCACAGGGGCACCGAGCCCCGCGACCCAGTAGCCCAATGTGGCCAGCGCCCCCTGGGCCAGCGCCGTGAGCAGCATCCCGTACGTCACGGCGCGGACTGTTTGCCCCAGGGGGAGCAGCATGGCGTGCACCCGCTTTCCGGCGAGGCGGTGCGTTGCGCGCTCGACTTGAGAGAGCAACGCGGTGCCGTGCCGGTAGAGAAAGAAGAGAGTGAAAAGAGCGAGGCCCGCGCCGGCGAGGTTGCGACCGAGGTCGCCGACCGTCGTGACGATGGTTCGAGCCCAGGGGCCGGCCTGGGCAACCAGCCACGGACGCGCCCCGGCCGGGTCCGCGACAAGGCTCTCGATCCA
>JAUYMC010000262.1 GCA_030699545.1 Gemmatimonadales bacterium
TGAAACGATTGCAGACCGGCGATGTAACGGTCCTTGGCGGCGGCAAGGACGACACTGATGGGAGGGACGTAGCTGGGCGCCAGGCCGCGGCGCTTGAAGACGACGTGGATCAACGCGCGCCCGGTGCGGCCGTTGCCGTCCGCAAAGGGGTGAATGGTCTCGAACTGGGCATGGACCAGGGCGGCCTGGAGGACGGGCGGAAGGACGTCGGCGTTGATCGCGACCGACAGATCGTCGAGCAACGCGGGCACCGCTTCCGGCGGGGGTGGCACGAAGTCGGCGCCGCAGGGGTTGTAGTCGTTCCCGCCGATCCAGTTCTGCGTGGTCCGCACCGTGCCGGCGACCCGTGCGCCATTCGGCGCATGCTCCATGAGCCGGCGATGGATCTCGGCGATGCGTCGCGCGGTGAACGGTTGCGCCGCGGCGGCCTCGTGCAGGGCCAGCTCCATGGCGTGGATGTTGGCGAGCACCTCCTGCGCGGTGCGCCCCGGTTTGCCGCCGGACTCGAGCTTGATCTCAGCGCGCGCGAGCTCACGGAGGCCGGTTTGCATACCCTCGATTTTGGAGGAGGCCATGGACTCCGTGCGGAGCAGGAGGTGGCCGAGGGTGGCGAGGGTGGGATGGCCAACGCCGTTCAGCTCGCGAATCGCGGCTTCGGCTTCGGAGACGAGGCCGGCGTGCTCGCCTGCGAGGTGAACGGGGACGCTGACCAGCGGGGTGGGCATGAAGGCTTCGTACTTGCAGGCGCGCCGGTATTTCGCCGGGGCGTCGATGGCCGGGCTGTACTGCCATGTGCGTGTGACGAAGTGTCCCGGCACCCGCGCTCCCCTGGATTCCGTACCTGCGTGCTCAGTCAGCTACGGATATAACAGGATCCGTAACTAAGCATGGCGTCGTAGTTACACATTTACCATATCCGTAACTAACGTACCATATTGGTTACGGATAGACCAGCCTCCTCGCTAGTTCCATTCCTCCGTGCACTGAGAAAGTTCAGCGGGCACGGCGTCTCACCCCGGCATTAGCTCACGGTGAGCGCGGATGCAGCTCCCACAGAACATTGACGATCACCCAGCGGCCGTTCCACTTCGCCAGGTGCAGATAGTCCACCCAACCCGACGCATAGATCTTGGCGCTCGCCGACTTCCCGTAGACGTCGAAGATCGTGACGTCGTTGCGCCGCTCGGCGGCCGGAGTGTCCTTGCCGCCGCCGTCGCGTGTGCCCTGCACGAGCGTCATCGCGCTCATCTGGCCCAGCTGACTGCGGCCCCGCTCGTTGGTGCGGACGATGCGCTTCGCCAGCTCGGGGTGGAGCGCGCGCTCCATGCGGGCGGCGTCACCCGCGTAATAGCCGTCGATGTAGTCGAGCGCCGCCTGACGGATCCCGGCTGAATCAGCGGCGGTTTGTGCCTGAAGCGCGGCGAGGGGAAAGGCCAACAGGACCAACAACAGGCGCGGGGTCATTCGTCCTCCAGAAGACGGTTCGGTCGCTGACGCGTTCCTAACTACAACGAATCGGCCGCGTTTTGGGTGCGATGGATATCTTCGAGCTGTATCTGCGCGCCCGGCACCGGCGCCCGGCGCCGAGCGACGACGCCGTCGGGCACGGGCACTAACAGATCCGATTACTAGCCGAACGCCATTCGTGTTCCCACCCTAAAGGGTGGGCCCAACACTGCACTGCCCTTCAAGGGCAGTGCTCTATCGGGCCCACCCTTCAGGGTGTGGACGACTTCCTCGCGACCACGACCCCAACGAGACACAACGCTCCCCCCAGCACCGCGATCGCCCCCGGCACCTCGCCCAGCATCGCCCAGCTCATCAGGATCGTGACGGGCGGCACGAGATAGGCCGTCATCACCACGCGCCCCGCATTGCCCCGTGCGCGCGCATCGAGAGCGCGAGCGGTAACAGCACGTTTTCGGTCGTGACGCGCGAGGCGTCGAAGCCGAGCAGCGTCGCCACGAAGTCGGGGCATTCGGACGCCAGCGTCCCCTCGGCATCCACGATCCTGACCTGATCGCCTTCGAGCACGGCAACGTTGGCAAACTTGCCGTCCGGGCCCGCGCGCCGGTGCTTGACCACCAGCAGGCCCGGCTCCACGACTTCCAGCACGAAGGCGAGCGGCGGGATGATGCGCGTCGCGCCCCACAGCATGAGCCCGCCGTTGTTCGGCGCGGGCCAGACGCCCAGATGGATGCCGGGCCGTTCGACCGCGGGGGCGAGGCGGGTGAGGGTGGAGGGATCGAGCGGCAGCGGGCGCTCGAAGAGCAGCGCGTTGTCCTTCGCGGGCGGCAGAAACGCGAGCGAGATCTTGGGCGAGCGGCCTTCCTTTGCGCCGCAAACTCGCCCAGAACGCCGCGCTGATGAGGCGATCCACAGTGGCGGCATCGGGCAGCGCGGACGAGTCCAGATGCCGCTGGAAATGCTCCGCAATCGTCTGGGCAACCGAGCTCATGCCTTCAAGCTAACGCGCCCTACGGATTCTCGAGTCTCTCGACCCTCCGCTGCAGCACCGGATTGCCGGGCTGGAGCTCGAGCGCCCGCCGGTAATATTCGAGCGCCTGGGCACGGTCCGTCGGCTCGTGCAGCTGCCCCAGCGCCGAGAGAATCGACCTGCTCCGGGGGAAGGACTCGAGGTTCAGCTCGTAGACCTGGATGGCGTCCGCCGAGCGCCCCGTCCTGGCCAGCCGCTCGGCCCAGAGATTCATCTCCCACTCGCCGAAGTCGTAGCGGCCGGAGAACTGGTTATCGGTTCTCAGTTGCCGGTATTCCGTAACGGCGGCCTCGATCCCCAGTGAGTCGCGCACGCGCTCGAGGCGCTGCGTCAGCAGCTCGGGGCGCGCCGAGTTGCGGTGGCACGTCTTGCAGGTGATGCGCAGCGGCGCGCGGCCGCCCAGGTCGGGAATGTTCGGCAGCACCACGCGGTTCAGGCTGTCCACCATCCGCAGCATGAAGCGCGCCTTGCGCTTGTGGGGATCGTCGTCCTTGGCGAACTCCACGCCGGCGAACGACACGCCGTCGCCGCCCACGTGGCAATACTGGCAGCGCACGCTCAGCGACAGCGAGAAGCCGCGCATGATCTGCACGAGACTGTCGCGCGTGATGTCGCGCGGCAGCACCTTGAGGTTGGTGAAGCTGTCGGGGATCTGCGCCGTAGAGGAGAGCACGCTCAGCGCCAGCCAGCCGGCGATCATGCCGCAAACCTACGGCTGGGCCACGAACGTGGGGTCCGGGAATAGTCAACGAATTGTGCGTGGTTAGTGGTGCGCGGTGCGCGGGAAGACTCACCGCGCACGGATACAAACGCAAACCAGACCTGCCGGGTTGAGGCTCATTCTCCCTTGTCATCACGACAAGATCAGTATATGTTATTAACTGTTAATAACAGGAGTTCAAACATGGCCGCTATTCTCTCGGTGTCTTTGCCTCCCGGACTTCGGGCCAGTCTCGACGCAGAAGCGAAGCGTCAGCAGCGGTCCCGGAGCTTTGTGGTTTCCGAAGCGATTCGCGAGTACGTGGCGCGGCGAGATCGTGACGCGTTTACGGCGGCGCGGGATCAGACGCTGCGTGAAGGTCTCGCGCTGTCGCCGGCGCAGCGCCTCCGGCTCGCCGAGGAGTTGTGGAGCGAGTTCGCCCGTGGCCAGACGGTTGCCGAGCCGTGGACGGCTTCGTTCGACACCTTCGCCGAGTATGAGCAGTGGCGGCGCCGCTGACGCGGTCACGTCTCACCAGGGTATGCGAGCTGCTCAATGCCGCAGGTGTGCGGTACGTCGTAGTGGGTGGATTCGCGCTCGCCTACCATGGCTACATCCGTGCTACCAAGGACGTCGACATTCTCATCGAGCCGACCCTGGAGAACGCGACTCGCGCGCTGAAGGCTCTCGAAGGACTGGCGTGGGGAATTTCGCGTGAGCTTGACCCCGAGGATGTGGTCGCCAAACCGTTCACGATTATCGGAGACGATCCGCGCGTGGACCTGCTCACGCTCGCATGGAGCGTCCGCTATGCGGACGCCGCGCCCAAGATCCAGAAAGTCGACATCGATGGGGTGGAGGTGCCGTTCCCGGATATCGACACGCTGATTCGGACGAAGCAGACTGATCGGACCCGGGACAAAGCGGATGCGGAAGAGCTCGAACGCATCAAGCTGCTGAAGCAGGGTCCGAGCACGCTCTGAGGGCGTTCGATCTCAAGCCGCAGGTGCTGTGGTGAGTGTGACCCTGAAGTTCACTCACCACGCAGTTTCACGCAGTTTCACGCCTTTCGAGCCGTTACCACTCCCACCAAACACAACGCCCCCCCGAGCACGGCGACCGTGCCGGGCACTTCGCCCAGCATCGCCCAGCTCATCAGGATCGTGACGGGCGGCACGAGATAGGCCGTCATCACCACCCGCCCCGCGTTCCCACGGGCGAGCGCATACGCCCACGTCGTAAACGCGATCGACGTCGGGAAGACGCCGAGGAAGACGAGCCACGTGATATCGCGGGTGGGTGCGGCGCCCAACTCGCGCACGAGCACCGGCGCGTAGGGCAGGCACATCAGCGCCCCCACCGTGACCGCGATCCACGTGACCTGCAGCGCGGACATGCGCGCCAGTACGGGCTTCTCGGCCACGACGCCGACGGCGGACGCGGCGGCCGCGATGAGGCACAGCACCACGCCGATGAGTGGAGCGCTGCCGGTGCTGCTCGCAAAGCCGATCGCCACGACGCCGGCGAACGCGATCGCCCCGCCGAGCAGCAGGTTCGGCGTCGCGCGCTCCTTGAGGAAGGCCGCCGCGAGCGCGACGACGATGATCGGCGCCACCAGCACCAGCATCGCCGCCGTCCCCGCATCGACGCGCCGCTCGGCCTCGTTCAGCGCGAGGTTGTAGACCCCAAACCAGAGCAGGCCGGCGAGCACGAGCAACCACAGCTCGCGGCGCGTGGGGCGGATGCGCTGCTGGGTGAGCAGCAGCGCGCCCAGGATCAGGCTGCCCAGTGCCAGGCGTCCGAGGGCGAGCGGGCCGGGGGAGAACGAGGCGCCCGCCGCGCGAATACCCACGAACGCGGAGGCCCAGAGAACGACGGAGATGAGCGCGGCGATGAGGGCTACAGGAGCAGCGCCTCCACGCGGTAGGCGTACACCATCCCGGCCCCCGGGGACCACCCGAACGCCGTAAACCGCAGCGCGTTGTCGGTCGCGGGCGGGAGGTAGGCCAGCGAAATCTTGGGGACCCGGCCCTCGTCGCGGCGCAGACTGGCCCAGAACGCGGCCCTGATGATCTTGTCAATCACCCCGACAAAGGGGGCAGCATGGCGGTGCTGCCCGACGCCAGATGGCGCCGGAAGTGCTCCGTGACGATCTCCGCAACCGATTGAGCCATGAGGGAGGAAGATACGTTGATCAGCGTCGGTAGTGGTACGATCACGCAGACCGGCAACACCGTCCTCGGAGGAACGGCGGGGGGTGCGGGCGCGGGAGGCCCGAGTGCCCCCGGCGCACCGGTGGCCGAGCGAGACGGGAATGGCGGGACGAACGGCACGAACGGCGCCGTAGGGTCCGTCGGGAGCTGCGCCAACGCGGGAGGGTGCTAGGCACTCCCCAGCACCATCTCCCGCAGGCGCGCCGCCGCCGGGCTGAGCGGCGCGCCGTCCCGCCGCACCACGAGCAGATCACGCACGCAGCGGCGCCCCTGAAAGCGGAGCGCGACCACCCGCGGGTCGCGCAGCCGCACGGCGTGGCGCGAGACGACCGAGATGCCGAGCCCGGCGGCCACGGCTTCGCGCACCGCCTCCGTGCTCCCCAGCTCCATCACCGGCTGCAGCGTCACCCCCAGGTCGGCGAAGAAGCGGTCGACGACGCCGCGCGTGCTCGAGCCTTCCCCCCGCGAGATGTACGGCTCGCCCGCGAGGGCGGCGGCGGACATGCCACGCCGGCGCGCGAGCGGATGCCGCCGTGCCACGATCGCCACCAGCTCGTCCTTGACCCACGGCTCGGCGCTGAGCCCGGCCCGGATCGGCGCCTCGCCGATCACGCCCAGCTCCACGGCCCCCGCGGCGACCCACTGCTCGATCTCCCGCGTGTCGCCGATGCGCAGCGTGAGGGCGACCCCCGGGTACGCGGTATGGAAGCGGCCCAGAATGGCGGGCAGCAGGAACGTCCCGGGGGTGGTGCTCGCGCCCACGGCGACCGATCCCGTCCGCACGCCCTTGAGCTCGACGGCCGCCCGTTCGGCACTCGCGAGCAGGCCCAGTGCCTGACGCGCGAACGGCTCGATCAGCCGGGCGGCGGCGGTGGGTTGCACGCCGCGCCCGGCGCGCTCGAACAGGCGCACGCCGAAGAACCCCTCGAGGCCGCGCAGATGCTCCGACACCGCCGGCTGGCTGAGCCGCCGCGCCTCGGCGGCGCGGGCGACGCCGCCGGCGT
>JAUYMC010000264.1 GCA_030699545.1 Gemmatimonadales bacterium
CCGCCGGCGCGAGCGCGGCGCAGCGGCACCGGTTGTACGACGAGGCGCAGCAGGGGCTGGATGCGCTCGTCGGCCGGCTGGCGGCGCCGCCTCCCACCGGCGGGCTGGCGCCGCTCGCCCTGAAACCGACGGCGCCGCTGCGCACGCAGTCGCAGTATCCGCGCGAGGCGTTCGAGCGCGACGTCGCGCGCATTCGGGAGTACATCGCGGCCGGCGACGTCTTTCAGGCGGTATTGTCGCGCCGCCAGGTGGTGTCGGGCGCGGTCGATCCGCTGCGTCTCTATCGCTATCTCCGCGCCCTGAATCCGGCCCCGTACCTCTTCTATCTGGCGCTCGACGACGTCACGTTCGTCGGCAGCTCCCCCGAGGTGCTGGTGCGCGTGGAGGGTGAGGATATCACGGTCCGTCCGATCGCGGGGACCCGTCCGCGGGGCGCCACGCCCGAGGAGGACGACGCGCTCGCCGCGGGACTGCGCGAGGATGCCAAAGAGCTGGCCGAGCATCGCATGCTCGTGGACCTGGGCCGCAACGACGTCGGCCGCGTGGCGCGATTCGGATCGGTGCGCGTGACGAGCGCGCTCGAGATCGAACGCTATTCCCACGTGCAGCATCTCGTGAGCGAAGTGCGCGGCACGCTCGCGCCCGGTCATGACGCGCTCGACGTGTTCCGCGCCTGCTTCCCCGCGGGGACCGTGAGCGGCGCGCCGAAAGTGCGCGCGATGGAGATCATCGACGAGCTCGAGCCGGAGCGCCGCGGTCCCTACGCGGGCGCCGTCGGGTACGTGGGGTGGGGCGCGGCGAGCCTGGACACGGCGATCGCCATCCGGGCGGCGCTCGTGCTGAAGGATCGCGTCGTGGTGCAGGCGGGCGCCGGCATCGTCGCCGATTCCGATCCGGCGCGCGAATTCGCGGAGACCGAATCGAAAGCGCAAGCGGTGCTGCGCGCGCTCGCGTTGGCCAAATCGGGGAGGTAGATTCCGGGCCTGTGTTCAAGCTGACCAGTACCGCCGGCGATCAGACCATCGACCTCCAGCCGGGGCGCACGCTCGTTGTCGGCCGCGCCGTCACGAGCGACGTCCCCATCTACGACCCCACCATCTCCCGCCGGCACGCCGAGATCGCGCTCACGGACAACGGCGTGCGGGTCACCGATCTCGGCTCTTCCAACGGAACGTTCCTGAACGGCGCCCGGATCACGGAGGCCGAGGCGGGCGCCGACGACGTCGTGACCTTCGGCAAGGTGGCGTTCCGGGTGAAGGCGGTGACGGCGCCGATGCCGCGGCCCCAGGTCGTCCTCCCACCGGTCGACTTCGCCAGCCCCAAGCCGGGGGCGGGGACGATCGTCCGGCAGCTGCCGGTCAACGCGTCGGGCGGCGTGCCGGCGATCGTGATGGACCAGGCGCAGGGCGCGTCGCACCTCAAGGTCAAGGCGCAGACCCAGGAGGAGCGGCGCGAGAAGAAGCTCTCCCTGCTGCTCGAAGTCTCCAAGGAGCTGTCGAAGCAGCAGGAGCTCGACCGTCTGCTCGACAAGGTCGTGGACTTCACGTTCCAGATCCTGAACGTGGACCGGGTGTCGATTCTGCTGCTCGACGGCAAGTCGAACGAGCTGGTGCCGCGCATCTCGAAGAGCCGCACCGGCGACGCCAGCGCCGCCAAGCACGTGCCACAGTCGATCGCGCGGAAAGCCGTCGAAGAGCGGGTCGCGATCCTGTCGGACAACGCCGCCGCCGACGAGCGTTTCAAGGGCAAGTCGATCCTCATTCAGAGCGTGCGCAGCGCCATGTGCACGCCGCTCATGGGATCGGATCAGAAGGTGCTCGGTATCCTGTACGTCGACAACCTCACCGCGCCGCACTCGTTCGCCGACGAGGATCTCGAGTTCCTCATCGCGTTCGGCGGCCTGACCGCGGTCGCGATCGAGAACTCCCAGCTGTCGGAGCGGATTCGCCGCGAGGCGCTGGTGCGCTCGAATTTCGAGCGCTACTTCTCCCCGAACATCGCGTCCGTGATCGCCTCGCAGCAGGACGCCGGCAAGCTGCCAAGCCAGAAGCAGCCGGTCGTCGTCTTCTTCTCCGACATCCGCGGGTTCACCCCGATGTCGGAGACGATGAACCCCGACGAGATCGCGGGGCTGTTGACCGACTACTTCACGGAAATGGTCGACATCGTGTTCGAGCATTCCGGCACGCTCGACAAGTTCATGGGCGACGCGATCATGGCGTTGTGGGGCGCGCCGCTCGGCCACGCCGACGATGCCGATCACGCGATGCAGTGCGCGCTCGATCAGCTCGATACGCTGGAGCAGATGAACGCCAAGTGGAAGGAATCGGGCCGCCAGCCCCTCGCCATCGGCATCGGGATCAACTTCGGCGAGGTGTTCGCGGGCAACATCGGCTCGAACCGCCGGCTCGAGTACACCGTGATCGGCGACGCCGTGAACACCGCCAGCCGGCTCTGCTCATCCGCCGGGCGCAACGAGATCCTGATTTCGGAGTCGTTCTACAAGGCGCTCAAAAAACCGCCGGAGGTGGAGGCCCTCGAGCCGATTCAGGTCAAGGGGAAGACAAAGAAGGTTCCGGTCTACCGCGTGAAGCGGTAAGGCCGGCCGAACCGCGCCAGCAGATCGAGCGCCAGCCGCAGCGGCAGCCCCATCACCCCGAAAAAGTCGCCTTCCACCCGCTCGATCAGCGGCGCGCCGAGGCCCTGGATCGCGTAGGCCCCGGCTTTGTCCAGCGGCTCGCCCGTCGCCACGTAGTCTTCGAGCAGGGCGCGCGCGGCCGGCCGGAACGTCACGCGCGAGCGGTCGAGCGCCTGCTCGAGCCTGCCGTCGTGCGCGACCGCGACCGCCGTCAACACTTCGTGCGTCCGGCCCTGGAGCTGCTCCAGCATCTCGACGGCGTTCGCGGGCGAGGTCGGCTTCTCGAAGATCCGGCCGTCGAGCACGACCGTCGTATCGGCGGCGAGGACCACAGCGCCCGGCGCCCGCGGCGCCACCGCCTCGGCTTTGGCGCGCGACAGCCGGGTCACGTAGGCGTTGGGGCGCTCCTCGCGGAGGACGTGCTCGTCCACGTCGGGGACAATGACGCGAAAGGGAATGCGCAGCATCTCGAGCAGCTGCCGGCGCCGGGGCGAGCCCGACGCGAGGACGATCGGTTTCACTTCTCGAGAATCAACGTCACCGGCCCGTCGTTGACCAGCGCGACTTCCATCATCGCGCCGAACTCGCCGGTCGCGACTGGGATGTTGCTCCGTGCTCCGTGCTCCGTGAGGATCGCCACGAACTGCTCATACAATGGGATGGCGACGGCGGGCGGGGCCGCATCGATGAAGCTCGGCCGGCGCCCCTTGCTCGCATCGCCGTAGAGGGTGAACTGCGAGACAACGAGCACGCCGCCGCCGGCCTCGGCGAGATCGCGGTTCATCTTCCCTTCCGCATCGCCGAACACCCGCAATCCCAGAATCTTCTCCGCCATCCACGCGAGCGTCGCCTCCGTATCGGTGGGCGCGAAACCGGCGAGCACGAGAAAGCCGGGCCCGATCTGGCCGGCTATGCGATCTCCGATGCGAACTTGGGCTCGGGCGACGCGCTGAAGGACTACTCGCACAACACGTAATTGCGGATTGCGGATTGGCGATTGTGGATTGGCAGGGCGACCGTCAAATCCGCAATTCTTTCATTCAACCGTCACACTCTTTGCCAAGTTCCGGGGCTGATCCACGTTGCAGCCGCGCCGCACCGCGATGTAGTAGGCCAGCAGCTGCAGCGGCAGCACGCTCAGCACCGGCGTGAGCAGGTCCATCGTTTCCGGAATCTCGATCCGGTGGTCGGCCAGCTTGACGAGGGCGGTATCGCCTTCGGTCACGATGGCGATGACGCGACCACCCCGCGCTTTCACTTCCTCGACGTTGCTCACGACCTTCTGGTGCACGGCGTCCTTGGGGGCGATGAACACCACGGGCATCAGATCGTCGATCAGGGCGATCGGGCCGTGCTTCATCTCCGCCGCGGGATAGCCTTCGGCGTGGATGTAGGAGATTTCCTTGAGCTTGAGCGCGCCTTCGAGGGCGACGGGGAAGTTGTAGCCGCGCCCGAGATAGAGGACGTTCGCCGCGCGCACCAGCCGCTCGGCGATCTGCTCGATCTGCGGCGCCTTGGCGAGCACCTGGCCGACCAGCTCCGGCAGCTTGGCGAGCGCGCGGACCACTTCCCGCCCCTGCAGGATCGAGAGCGCCCGCAGCCGGCCCATCTTCAGCGTGAGCAGCGCCAGCGCGATGATCTGACTCGTAAACGCCTTGGTGCTGGCGACGCCGATTTCGGGGCCGGCATGGAGATAAATGCCGCCGTCGACTTCCCGCGCGATGGTGCTGCCGACCACGTTGATGAGACCGAGCGTCCGGGCGCCGCGCCGCTTGGCTTCGCGCAGGGCCGCGAGCGTATCCGCCGTTTCGCCAGACTGGGAAATGCCGATCACGAGGGTGTGCTCGTCTACGATCGGATTGCGATACCGGAACTCCGAGGCGTATTCGACCTCGGTGGGGATGCGCGCCAGCTCCTCCATCATGTACTCGCCGATCAGCGCCGAATGCCACGACGTGCCGCACGCGGTGATCACGATGCGCTGCACTTTGAGCAGCTCGTCGTCGGTGATGTTGAGACCGCCGAACCGCACCGTCCCTTCTTCTTCCAGCAGGCGGCCGCGCATCGTGTTGTGCACGCTCTCGGGCTGCTCGAGGATCTCCTTGAGCATGAAATGAGCGTGCCCGCCACGCTCGATCGTGGCAAGGTCCCATTCGACCTGCGTCACGGCCTTCTCCTTCTCTACGGCCGCCATGTCGAGGATGCGGTAGTCGTTGGGGCGGACCTCGGCGATCTCCCCGTCGTCGAGATACACGACCGACCGGGTATGCGCGAGCACCGCGGACGCGTCGGAGGCGACCCAGTTCTCGCCGTTGCCGATCGCGACCAGCAGCGGCGAGCCGCGCCGCGCCGCCACCAGCGTGTCCGGCTCGCGGCTCGAAATCACGGCGATGCCGTAGGCGCCTTCGACCTGCCGCAGCGCCGCCGCGGTGGCTTCCACGAGCGGCGTGCCCTGGGTGTGCAGCTCTTCGATCAGGTGTGAGAGGACTTCCGTATCGGTCTGCGAGCGGAAGACGTGCCCCCGTTGCGTCAGCGCCTGCCGCAGCGCGCCCGCGTTCTCGATGATCCCGTTGT
>JAUYMC010000272.1 GCA_030699545.1 Gemmatimonadales bacterium
CCGCCGCGACGGCGGTGGTGGCGGCGGCGCGGCCCGCGGTGGACTGGGGACGATCGGCCGCGCGGGCGCCGGCTCATCGTCGGCGCTCGTGCGAATCAGGGGCAGATCATCGATCGGCGACGGCCGCGAGGGGCGCTTCGCGGCGGGAGGTGGAGCCGGCGGCTCGGGCTCCGGCTCCGGTGCGGGCGGCGGCGCTCGCTTCGTGACCGGGGGATGAAATGCCTTGTAGTTCCGCCACATGATGAACGAACGCTTCTTGCCGTCCTCCTTGATCGACTCCGGCGGGAGCAGCTCGTAGAACGGCAGGGGGGTCTTGTGCCAGTCGGGGTTCTGCGACGAACGGAAGAATCGGCCGGTGACGCCCCCCGCTTCCGCCGCCACCAGGATCGCGACCTGCCAGGGGTCGGTGAAAAACTTCTCGTGCGTGGTGACGTCGTGCGCGGTGAGGAAGCCGCCCTGACCGGGATGGGAGTGATACCAGCCGAGCAGCAGCCCGGCGGCGCGCTCGAGCTGTTGCTGCATGCGGGCCCACAACCGCTCGACCACGACTTCGGTCTTGTCCCCGTAGATCGCCTGATTCAGCCGCAGCGTCTTGTCGATGATCGGAAAGAGCACGCCGCTTTCCGGATCGCGGAACAGATTGCCGATCAGGAACCCGAAGATCGCCTGCTGCGGGGAGCCTTTGAGATGCTCGTGGAGCGCGACGACGGCTTCCTGCTGAAAGAAGATCGGGTAGGGCGCGCGGGATTTCTGCGATTCGCGCGACTTGTCGGAGGCCGCGCTCCAGAGAATGGAGCGTTCCACCGGCATCGGCTGCGGGGTCGCCTCTTTCGCGCTCATCCCAGCGTCTTCCGGATGATCGCGGCCGCACGCTCGACGTCGGCGCGCGTCACGTCGAGATGCGTCACCGCGCGCAGCCGCTTCGCGCCGAACGGCACGACGCGCACCCCCTCGGCCGCCAGCGCCGGAATCACGCGCTCCGCGGTGTCCCGCTCACGCGTGAGATCGAGCATGACGATGTTCGTTTCGGGGGTGGACGGGCGGATCGCCGGATGGTCGGACACCAGCTCGGCGAGCCGTGTTGCATTGGCGTGATCGTCACCGATCCGCGTGAGGTTGTGGTCGAGCGCGTACAGCGCTGCCGCGGCCAGAATGCCCGATTGCCGCATGCCGCCACCCAGGCGTTTGCGAATCTCCCACGCCCGCTCGCGCGCGTCGCGACGCACCCCGAGGCACGACCCCACGGGGCAGCCGAGGCCCTTCGACAAACTGACCATGACGGTCTCGGCGCCGCGGCACAGGCGGGCCGGAGGGACATGGACGGCCGCCGCCGCATTCCAGAGCCGGGCGCCATCGACGTGCACCGGCAATCCCGCCGCGCGCGCCGCGGCCATCACCGCGTCCACCGCGGCCGCGTCCAGCACCCGGCCTCCCGCGGCGTTGTGCGTGTTCTCGATCGCCAGCGCCGACGGTTTCGGGACGTGGGGCGACGGCGGGCGCAATACGCCGGTGACGAGCTCGGGGGTGAGCAGGCCCGCGGGGGTGGGGATGGGCCGGATCTGCACGCCCGACAACGCCGCGACGCCCGCCATCTCGTAGTGCACGAGATGCGCATTCGCCTCGACCAGCAGCTCGGTGCCGGGCCGAGTGACGAGCGCGATGCCCGTTTGATTCGCCTGGGTCCCCGACGGAAAGAAGAGCGCGTCCTCGGTGCCGAGCAGCTCGGCGATGCGCGTCTCGAGCCGGCGCGTCGTGGGGTCGCCGTCGAGGACGTCGTCCCCGACCTCCGCCTCCGCCATGGCGCGCCGCATCGCGGCCGACGGCCGCGTCACGGTATCGGAGCGGAGGTCGATCATCCGAGGCGGACGCGCTGCTTGCGGCGCATCCGCATCAGGTCGTAGGTCTCGGCGACTTCCCCGCCCAGGAGAAACACGTAGGCCGTGTAGTAGATCCAGAGGATGAAGAGCAGGAAGCCGATCAGGTTGGCGTCCGACGCGAGGCGGTCGAAGGTCACGAACCGCGCCACGTATAGCGAGTAGAGCCGCTTGGCCAGCTCGAAGGCGATGGCGCAGAACAGCGACGCCACCAGCCCGGTGCGCCAGTGAATCCGCCGGCTGGGGAGAAACTTGAAGATCACGAAGAACAGCAGGGTGCTGAGGATGAGCGCGCCGATCTCCGCCGCGGCGTGCGGGCCGGTCGAGACGAAGGCGTTCGCGAGAAACAGCGATCCGACCACGAACACCATGATGAGATCGGTGAGTTTGGCGATCGGCCAAGGACGGTTCTCCTCGGTATCGAACACTTCGTTCAGGGCGGCCCGCAACCCGCCGAACATTCGCGTGGAGAACCAGAGAAACAAGGGAGCGGCGAGCAGCGTGAGGCGCCCGCGCGCCGCCACGAGGTCCCCCAACGCCTGTTCGATGAAGCCGAACGTGCCGCTCGCGCCGCCGCTCGAGACGGGCAGGAAGCGCTGCAGCAGCTCGTGGACCTCGAGCTGCTGGACCGTCAGCTGATGTTGGACGAGATAGCCGACGACGGCGAGCACGAGCCCGACGAAGGGGATGGCGGTCAGCAGGATATCGAACGACAGCGCGCCGGCGAGAAACGGGATGTTATCCTCGTACGCCGCCTCGACGGTGCGGCGGATGACGCCGGTGACGGTGCGGTGCCAGCCGCCCTCGCCGTTCACGCGAGGGGAGGTGCCTCGTCTTCCTCGTCGCGGGCGGGAGTCCGGCCGCGGCGGCGGCGCGCCGCCTGCAGGCGCTGCCGCAGCTGCTCGCGGGTCGACGGCTCCGGCTCCTCCTTTTCGTCGTCTTCCTCCTCCTCCGCCGCGGCTTCGCCTTCGGCCAGCAGGCCGCGGACCTCATCCACCTTCTCCTCGGCGAGATCCCGCAGGTTGCGCAGCTTGCTCGACAGTTTGCGGCGGCTGCCTTCGCCCGCTTCGGGCGCGAAAAAGAACCCGACCACCGCCCCGACCGCGATGCCGAACAGGAAGGACCCGAATCCGCCGCGGCCTTTGTCGCTCATTCGCCGGCCTCGGCGTCGTCCGGCGCGGCAACGAGCGCCTCGCGCGGCGCGGCGTGCGACTGCAGCGCCGGCTTCACGTGGCGATCGGTGACCGCGCGCGTCCCCTGCACGCGCAGCTGCGCGAACAGATACGCGAACGTCTTCTCGAGATCTGCGCCGATGGCGGCGCGCACGTCGGCCGGCATCTCCCAGAACCGCTGCTTGAAGGGGCCGATCGCCTTCTTGCGGCTCTTGTAGATGAACTGCTCCTCCGTGTCGCCCTTCTTCCACTCCCCCTTGCACTCCGACTTGACCCAGGCGTTGACCTCACGCCGCAGGTCCGCGGGGACGCGGGGGTGGTCGAACACCATGCTCTGATAGTTGGTCGCCAGATGGATCTCGATGGCCTCGCACGCCGGAAAGTGGTTGAAGGCGTCGGGCGGCAGCGTGGAGGCGCCGTGCTGGACCGCGCCGCCGAGGCCGTACTGCTCCCGCGCGTCGCGCGACAGCGCGCGCAGCGCGTCGAGATCGAGCTGCACCGTGGCGATGGAGCCATCGGGCAAGACCATCCCGCCGTGGCTGGTCCCCGTCTGCACGGAGATCTTCGAAATCCCGACGTAGGAGCCGAGGCGCTTCAGGGTGCGGGTGAAGCCGTCCATGAACGCCTTCAGCTCGTGCACGTCCGAGTTCTTGCCGCCCACTTCCCCGATTTCCGCCCCTACCGAGACCGTGATCCCCGCGGGTTCGCGGTCGCGGATGTAGGCCGTGAGCTCGGCGGCGCGCTCGTAGTTCACGCGCTGCTGCTCGTCGAGGGTGGGTTTGGAGAGGTCGACCAGCGTGGACGTGTCGACATCGATGTTGTAGAACCCGGCGTGCAGCTCCTCGTCGATCAGGGTGTGGATCGCGTCGAGCTCGCTCGTGGGATCGGCGGCGTACTTCTTGGCGTTGATCTGGACATGGTCGCCCTGGATGAACAGCGGGCCGGTGAACCCCTCGCGCAGCGCGGCGGCGGTCATCACGGCGACGAATTCCGCGGGCCGCTGGCCGGTGTACGCGATTTCGCTGCGCGCCAGCTCGCAGATCACCGCGCCCACGTCGAGCCGCGCGGCCGCGCGAAAGATCGCGCGGGCCGTGTCGTAGCCGAGCATGCGGACGTTGATCGCGGGCGTCGTGAACGGCGGGATCTCGCCCCGCCCGCGCGCGACATACAGCTCGTGGATCGAGGCGGGCCGGACGCCCGCGCGCTGGCCGATCTCCCAGATGAGCCAGCGGGCGCGGCGTTGGGCCTCGGCGCTCCCGAACACCGCTTCGCGCACCAGCGCATCGAGCGCGTCGCTGCGGCGAACGGCCGGATCGTCGAACTGCTGCAGCGTGGCCTGGAGTCCGTCGGACATGCGGCTTGCCCCCCTCACGTCGAGCAATCTAGACCGCGTCCACGGTGATGACCAGCCCGTCGTACGCCGGCGCGATGGACGGGGGCAGGCGCGCCGCCAGCGCCTCGTGCGTCGCATCATGCGTCAAGTGCGTGAACCACGTGCGGCGCGCGCCGATCCGCTGCGCGGCCGCCACGGCCTCGGGAATGGAGAGATGCAGCGGATGCGGCCGCGACAACAGCGCGTTCAGCACGAGGACCTCGAGCTGCGCCAGCGCCGCCACGGTGGCGTCGGGAATCGCCTTCACGTCGGTCAGATACGCCACCGGCCCCACCCGGTACCCGAAGACCTCGTGGCTGCCGTGCGGCAGCGACAACGGCAGCACCGGTACGTCCGCGATCGTCACCGTCTCGCCCGGCACGAGGGGATGGGCCGACAGCTCCGGCTTGCTCGTCCCCGGCTGCACGACGAAGGCCGGATCGAAGATGTAGGGGAACTTGGCCGTGAGCTCCGCGAGCGTTGCGGCGGGGCCATAGGCCGGGAGCACGGCCGCCTGGCGCAGCGACAGCGCCCGCAGATCGTCGATCCCGTGGACGTGGTCGGCGTGCGCGTGCGTGAACAGCACGGCGTCGATGCGATCGACGTCGGCCGCCACGAGCTGCAGGCGCAGCTCCGGCGGGGTGTCGATCAGCAGCCGCCGGCCGCGTGTTTCGATCACCACCGCACAGCGCGTGCGCCGGTCTCGCGGATCTGACGACGTGCAGGTGGGACAACGACAACCGATCTGCGGAACACCGAAGGACGTGCCGGTGCCGAGAAAAATCAGCCGCACGTCACACTTCCTCCACCTTGATGAGGTTCGTCGATCCCGACACCTCCCACGGCACGCCCGCGGTCATCACGATGCGGTCGTGGGGCTTGGCAAACTGCCGCTTGAGAATCAGGTCGCGGACAACGGCGAGCATGGCGTCATACCCGGGAACCTGGTCCACGCGCACCGGCAACACGCCCCAGACGAGCGCGAGCTGGCGGTAGGTCGGCAGCTCGGTGGTGACCGCCAGGATCGGCACGGGAGGGCGCAGCGCGGCCACCTTGCGCGCCGTGAAGCCGCCCGTGGTCAGCGTCACGATGAGCGGCGTCTGGAGCATGCGCGCCACCGCGTAGGTGCCCCACGCGATCGCGTCCTCCACCGATACGTCGCCCGGCCCCGTGCGCCGCTCCTCCCGCACCCGCGGGGGATGGCGCTCCATTTCGCGGATGATGCGGTCCATGGCCCGCACCGCCTCGAGGGGAAATTGCCCCACCGCGGTTTCCGCCGAGAGCATGACCGCGTCCGTACCGTCCAGAATGGCGTTGGCGACGTCGGACGCTTCGGCCCGGGTGGGCCGCGGCGCGTGCACCATCGACTCGAGCATCTGCGTCGCCGTGATCACCGGCTTGCCCTGACGGTTGGCTTCGCGGATGAGCCGCTTCTGCACCAGGGGGACCTGCTCGAACGGCAGCTCGACCCCGAGATCGCCGCGCGCCACCATCACGGCGTCGGCGGCGGCCACGATCGCCTCGAGCGATTCGAGCGCGGTCGCCTTTTCGATTTTCGCCACCAGCTTCACCGTGGGTGGGACGAGGGTACGCAGCTCCGCGAGGTCCTCGGGGCGGCGGACGAACGACAGCGCCAGGTAGTCGACCCCGCGGTCGGCGGCGTCGCGCGCATCCTCGCGGTCCTTGTCGGTGAGCGCCGGCGCGGAGACGTGTAGGCCGGGGAGGTTCATCCCCTTGTGGGCGGTGAGAATCCCGCCGTCCACCACCCGCCCGCGCACGCGCGGCGGCTCGACGCTCGTCACTTCGACCGACAGCAGGCCGTCATTCAGCAGAATGCGCGCGCCGACACGCGCGTCCGTGGCCAGGCCGTCGTAGGTCGTGGGCAATTCGTCGCCCCGGGCGATGTCCTCGGGGGCGAACACGACCGCCTGGCCGGGGGACAACTCCCGCGGCGCAGGCAGATCCCCGACCCGGATGCGCGGTCCCTGCAAGTCGAGCAGCACCGCCACGGGGAGCGCCTTCGCCTCGGCCACCCGCCGTACGGCCGCGATCCACTCCCCCCGCACGTCGGACGTGCCGTGGGACGCATTGATGCGGATGACGTTGGCGCCGGCATCGAGCAACCCCGCAATCTGGCTCTCGCTGCTCGTCGCGGGTCCCAGCGTCGCCACAATCTTCGTTCGACGGATCACGCGGCCCCTGTATCGAGTTTTCCACAAATCCGCCAGCCGACCGAGATGTGGAAAAGTGGTCGATCTGGAACGATACTCGAGCATCCCACGGAGGAGGCATTCAAGGACTGGCCGAGGTCGAGTAACGCCTTAGAAGCCGGCTGGATACCGCGTGCACTTGAAGGGATGTGTGAGGCGTCCGGCGCGCGCCTCGGCCCAGCAGGCGCGTGCATAAAAATTCGCACACTCGTATATCGCCTCAGCGCACGACCTCGAGCGGCCGCTGCTCCAGCCGCTGGCGAAACTCGTGCAGCACTTGCACCGCGCGGGCGAGCGACGAGGCCGGCATGCCCTCGATCGCCCGGGCGGCGAGGCGCCGTTCGAGCTGCCCCGCCCGCAGCAGGACCTCGAGCCCGCGCCGCGTCAGCGTCACGCGCACGCTGCGATCGTCGTCGGGGTCGGTCGTGGTCTCCAGAAGCCCTTTGGGCTCCAGGCGCTGGATAAACGTCGTGGCGGCGGCGCGGGATACACCCAACTGCCGCGCGATGTCGCTGGGGCGGGCGCCATCGGGCCCCCCCTGATCCACCGCGGCGAGGGCCGCGTGGGCGCGCTGCGATAGCCCGAAGCTCTCGAAGGCGCGGTTGCCCGCCCGCTGCACCGCCTGGTGGGCGGCGGCGACGGCATCCGCCAGCTGCAGGGCCAGCTCGGAGCGGTCGCTCATAATGTTAACATGTTGATAGTTAATATACTAAATAAAACACCGCAGGCAAGTCCTAGCAAATCTCCGACCAGTCGACCGGGGATTCCTTGCCGCAGCGGGTGCAGCGGAGGGTCGCGGGACGGCCGGTGAAGTCCTGGCGCTCATGGCAATGCGGGCAGACGGCATACGTCGTGACGACGTCTCTCCCTCCCCCGAGGGTCGGGCGCAACACGCCGGTGCGCACCACGACGCTCCAGCGATCAGGGGCGAGCGCCCGGATTTTCACATCCACGCGACTCATGCGGATCGGTTTCTGCCGGCATTCGACGACGACCTGGCCGTCCGGGGTCTCCTCGAGGATGGGATACCACGCCCCGCGGCGCAGCACGTCGGCCACGTTATCCAAGCAGCGGGCCCACCCCAAGCGGCGCTCCATGAGGGGGGCCAATGTAGCACATCCCGTTAAATTGCGTTATGCGCATCATCGGAACGATCACCCGGATGCAGATCCAACGCGCCTCGCTCAAGACCGGCGAGAAGCCGCTCCGGCGCTACGACCCTGCCCCGCTGCTCTCCGTCCCCACACTCGCCGTGACACCGGACGGCGTCTTCGGCGCCGGCGCGGACGGGACGTGGATCGTGGACATCCACCACCGCGCCCATCCCGAAACCAAGAACGACGACGGACTGCACGGCGTCTCGGTGGGCTTCACGACGCACTATGAGGCGATGCGGGAGCACTTCGGCGAGCGCATCGTGGAGGGGTGCGCCGGGGAGAACATCATCGTCGCCGCTGATCGGATGTTCACCTACGACGACCTCGCCGGAGGGGTCGCCATCGTCTCCGGGGACGGCACCGAACGGGTCCGCCTCCGCGTCCTCCAGGTGGCGCACCCCTGCCGCCCGTTCACCGGATGGGCACTCGGGAAGCAGGTCGAACCGGAGGAGCTGAAATCACACCTGCAGTTTCTGGATGGGGGAACGAGAGGGTTCTACTGCGGGGCGGAGGAGAGCGGGACGGTGAACGTCGGCGATCAGGTGGCACTGCTGCACGACCCGCGCGCCTAGCGCCTCTCCTAGGACAGCTCGTCCCATCCCATCACCGCCTTCGTATGGCAGCGGTCGCACGTCATCTCCAGCGCGCGCGCTTCGATGCCCTGGCGGTGCCGGCAGCTGGGGCACACGGCGTACGTGAGCGGGAAGGTACGGCCGAGCTTTTCGACGACCCGCGGCTCGCAGCGGACGATGGTCCAACGCTCCGGAGGGTGGTAGCGAATCTCCAGAAAGCGGCGATCGACCGGGACGTTGTGCCGGTTGACGTCGAGGACGACGATGTTGCTCGAGGAGATGCGCACCACGGGGTACCAGGCGCCGCGGCGCAGCGTGTGCGCGCCCGCGGGACCCACCCGGGCCCAGCCCTTCACCTGCAACCGCGTCGGCGTGATGGGACGAAGTTCCATAGCCCTTAGACTACGCTCGCCGGGGAGTCGCCGTCGTGACAGGTGTCACAACGGCCCCGGTCGGTCGTGGCTCACCCACACTCCGAGAAGCCGCACACATGACATTTGGCGCAGCCCTCGATGAACGCGAGCTGTGAGCCGCAATCGGGGCAGGCGCCGATGAAATCCAACTCCGACCCCCGGACGGCCCGCAGCGCGGCGTCACCGGTCGTTCCGCCAGTCACGTCGGTGCTTACGGGCGCGGGCATCCCGCTGCTATCGAACACCTCCTGCTGAATGCCCTGCTGATCGTGCATCCATTTCTCGATCGCGATGCCGATCGCGTCGGGAACGGAGAGCACCTTGCTGGGTCCGAGGCCCACGGCACGATCGGAGGAGATTCCGCGGAGCTGGCGGTAGATCTGCTGCAAAGGAATTCCTGAGCGGAGTGCCAGGGACATGAGTCGCCCAATGGCCTCGACGTCAGCCATCAGCGCCCCGCCCGCCTTTCCCAGAGACATCAGAATCTCGAAGGGCTGTCCCTTCTCATCCTCGGAGATGGTGACGTAGAGCGATCCGAGCGGCGACTCGACCCGTCTCGTGGAGCTCTTGAGCACATCGGGACGGGAGCGCTTAGCGCGGCGCTGTAGATTCTCTGCTTCGGACGCATGCAGCCTTTCTTTGGTCAAATGCAGCTCCGTCTCCAGCTCGGCGATGCGGCTCAACGCCTCGGCGAGCGCGTCCTTCCCCGCCGGCGTCGCCTGGCCCTGCCCCTTCTTGGCGGTCGAGCCGGTGGACAGCACCTGGTTCTCGCGCGCCCCGTCGCGGTACACCGTGACGCCCTTGCAGCCGAGCGTGTAGGCGTAGCGGTAGATCTGCTCGACGTTCGCCTCGGTGGCGTCGTTCGCGAAATTGCACGTCTTGGAGATGGCGGAGTCGGTGAAGTCCTGGAACGCCGCCTGCATCTGAATGTGCCATTCCGGCGTCACGTCGTGCGCGGTGACGAACACCCGCTGCCACTGCTCCGGCACGGCGTCGAAGTGGATGTGTCCCGCCTCGGCGATCTGCTGCATCAGCGCCTCGGAGTACCACCCTTCGCGCCGCGCGATCGTGAGGAAGTCTTCGTTGACGTCCGGCATCAGCGCGCCGGCCTGATTGCGCATGAAGGCGACGGCGAACAACGGCTCGATCCCCGACGAGCAGCCCGCGATGATGGAGATGGTGCCCGTGGGCGCCACCGTCGTGAGGTTGCAGTTGCGCAGGCGCCGCAGCGGGCGGATCCGCTCGCCCGTGGCGTCGCGCGCGCAGGTCGCGTCGGGACCCCAGATCGAGCGCTCCCATTCGGCAAACACGCCGCGCCGCTCCGCCAGCTTCTCGGAGGCCACCTTCGACTCCTCATCGATGAACGCCATCAATTCGCGGCCCAGCGCGACGCCCTCGTCGGAGTTGTAGGGCACGCCCAGACGCACAAGGAGATCGGCCCACCCCATGACGCCCAGGCCGATCCGGCGGATCCGCTTGGCAAGATCGTCGATCTCGGCGAGGGGGTACTTGTTCGCGTCGATGACGTTGTCGAGGAAATGCGTACAGAGATGCACCGCCGTGCGCAGGCGGTCCCAGTCCACCGCACCGTCCTTGACGAACAGTCCGACGTTGATCGACCCGAGATTACAGACGTCGTAGGGCAGCAGCGGCTGCTCGCCGCAGGGATTGGTCGCTTCGTAGCTGCCGAGGTGCGGCACCGGATTGTAGTGGTTGGCCTGGTCGATGAAGAACACGCCCGGCTCCCCCGTCTTCCAGGCGCCGTGCACGATCTGCCGGAACACCTCGCCGGCGTCGAGCTGCCCGACCACCTTGCCGGTCCGGGGGTGGATCAGGTCGTACGCCGTGCCGGCCTCGAGCGCCCCCATGAAGGCGTCGGTCACCGCGACGGAGATGTTGAAATTCGTCACCTGGGTCAGATCATCCTTGCAGTGGATGAAGTGCAGGATGTCGGGGTGATCGACGCGGAGAATACCCATGTTCGCGCCGCGCCGGGTGCCCCCCTGCTTCACGACGTCGGTGGAGGCGTCGTACAGCTTCATGAACGACACCGGCCCGGAGGCGACCCCCATGGTGGAGCGCACGACGTCGTTCTTGGGGCGCAACCGGGAAAACGAAAACCCGGTGCCGCCGCCCGACTGATGCACCAGCGCCATGGCCCGCAGCGTGTCGTAGATGCCCGAGCGGCCGTTCGAGAGGGCGTCCTCGACGGGGAGGACGAAGCAGGCCGACAGCTGCCCCAGGGGGCGGCCGGCATTCATCAGCGTGGGCGAATTCGGCATCCACACGCGGGTCGCCATGAGGTCGAAAAACGTCTCCGCCAGGCTCTCCACCGCGCGATCCGAGGCGCCATAGGTCCGGTCGGGGGCCGCGATGGTGCGCGCCACCCGCCACAGGAGGTCCGGGGGGGTCTCCACGGGCTTCCCCTGGTCGTCCTTGACCAGGTACCGGCGCTCGAGCACGGTGAGCGCATTGGCGTTCAGATCGAGTTGACGGCGCGGTGCGGATGCGGTCATGCGAGTCTCACGGCGAATCGAGTTGAAGTATGGAAGTTAACGGAACGTGGAGGCCCAAGGTAGGCGCGCCGGGAGGGCCGGGCAAGACTGAGAGCTAATGTCGGTCGCGTCTCGCACTCCCGGTATTCACATCACAAACTTGGTCGCTCCAGCGGAAACGTCCCGCGGCGATGCCGCGCCGCCTGCTCGACATAATGCTCCCAGGTTCCCCGAATGCGCGCGCGCAGACCCTCATCGACGTGACGCACGACACGCGCCGGCACGCCCATCACCAGCGAGCCCGGCGGGATCTGCATGCCCTCGGGCACCACGGCCCCCGCGGCGATCACGCTCCCCGTCCCGACGCGGACGTCGTTGAGCAGGACGCTGCCCATGCCAATCAGGCATTCGTCCTCCACCGTGCAGGCGTGCAGAATCACGCGATGCCCGACGCCGACGCGCGCGCCGATGCGGGCCGGTTTCCCTTCGTCCACATGGACGATCGTGGCGTCCTGCAGGTTGGTGTCCTCGCCCACGACGATCGGGGCCATGTCGCCGCGCAGCACGGCCTGGTACCACACGCTCGCGCGGGCGCCGAGCGTCACGTCGCCCAGCACGACGGCGCCGGGCGCGATGAAGGCGGTGGGGTGAACTACTGGCGAACGGGCTGGAACGGCCACTGCACCCACGCTTCCACGGGATCCCCATTCTTCTGCGCGGGATTCCAGCGGAGGGATCGCGCCATGTCGAGCGCTGCATTGTTGAAGGTGTCGACGTTCGACGGCGCATAGACGCGGGCCTCGAGCGTGGTGCCGTTACGCGAGACCTTGATCAGCAGGATCGCCTGCCGCGGGAAGACGGGCGCGTCGGTCGGAACCGGGATCAGCGTCGGCGAGAGCGGCACCGGGCGCGTATCGAAGCAGAGGTTGTCCTGATTGTACGCCGGACCGAACTGCTCGCACGGGCCGACGCTCGGCCCGTCCGCCTGGCGCGACGGGATGAGCTCGATGGCGAGCGTCAGCGTGTCGCCGGGGATGATCGGGACCTGCCGGTCGAACCTCTGGTAGCCCGCCGACCGCACCACGAGCCGGTGGAGACCGGGCGGCAGGTCCAGCTCGGTGCCGCGCACCGGTTGGCCGTCGATGCTCACGCGGGAGCCGCGGGGGACGTTGCGGAGCGCCAGGCGGCCCGGGGTGCCGGGAGGCGCGGGTGGCCGCCGCGGCGCCGCCGCGCGGGTGGAATCCAGGGCGGCCTGCGCCAGACTGTCGGCCCGCCGCACGGAATCGACGCGGGCGGTGCTGTCGGCCAGCCGAGTGCTGTCGGCCAGGGCCGTGGAATCGGCCGCGCCGTTCCGGCTGGAGGCGAAAATCAGTCCCTCCCGGTAGGCGAAGAATCCCCCGACGCCGAGGACCGAGCCGACGATCACGAGCCACAGCGCGAGCCCGGCCGCGACGGAGCGCCGCGCCGGCTCGGCGGCGGTCGGCCGTCCCCCCGTGGCGCGCGGCAGCGGCGTGGTCGGCGCCGTGGCGAGCCGCACGCTCGACATCGACGGGATGGCCATGGTGGCGTCGGTGGTGAACGAGACCGACCGTCCGCCTTCGAGCACGGCCACCAGCTCCTCGGCGCTCTGAAACCGTTGATCGGGCAGCTTCGCCATCATCTTCTTGATGATCTCGAACAGCGTGCGCTTGTCGTGGCTGTCGATCGGCGGGGTCGGAATCTCCTCCATGATGTGCTTGTAGCCGATCGAAAACGAATCCTCGCCGTCGAACGGGACGCCACCCGTCAGACATTGGTACGCCACGACGCCGAGCGAGTAGATGTCGCTGCGGCCGTCGAGTTGCTGCGCCTTCGCCTGCTCGGGGCTCATGTAATGCGGCGTGCCGATCGACATGCCGGTGCCGGTGAGCTTGCCGCCGGAGGCGGCTTTCGCGATGCCGAAGTCGGTGACCACCGCGTGCCCGTGCTCGTCGAACATGATGTTGTCGGGCTTGATGTCGCGGTGTACGATGCCGCCCTTGTGGGCGTACGCGAGCGCGCGGGAGACTTCGGCGAGAATGCGGCGGATGTCGAGCGGCGGCAGGCCCCCCCCTCCCCGGGCGGCGAGCACGCTCGACAGCGGCTTGCCGCGCAGGAACTTCATGACGAAGTAGATCACCCGCCCCTTTTTGCCGACGCGGTAGATCGGGATGATGTTGGGATGCTCGAGCCTGGCGGACGTGCGGGCTTCGCGCTGGAAGCGCTCCACGAACTCCTTGTCGAACGCGAGCGAGAACGGCAGGACCTTGATCGCGACTTCGCGGTCGAGCTGTTTTTCCTTCGCCTTGAAGACGATGGCCATCCCGCCGCGGCCGAGCTCGTCGAGGATCTCGTACTCCTCGTCCAGCTCCTGGCGCACCATGTCGATTTCGGTGATTTCCCGCGGCTCAGTCGTCGCGCCGACGGGCGTGGTCGCCGTCAGATCGAGACCGCAGGAGTCACAGAACTTCGCGGTGTCCTTATTCTGGGTGCCGCAGCGCGAGCAATACAATCCGGTCTCCGTGGGAGCCGGGGAAGAACTTAGGGTTCGTCCGGAGGCAGTGCAACCAGACTAGCGTGAGACGACTTGAAAGCGCTGCGCGCGCGTCACGCTCGTGCCGCTGGCGGGATCGGAGATGACGACGGTGAGGCGGTAGTTGCCGGGGGACACGTCGCGCAGCGCGATGCCACGCCGCACTTGGGTGCGCGGGCCGTCCGCGGGCGCGTCGAACTCGAGCAGCACGGGCGCGCGACGCCCGCCGAACAATCCGCGCCGGCCTTCGCGCTCGAGCCGGACCACGGTGTGATACGTCGCGCCGGCCGCGAGCCCGTACACCTCGTAATACAGCTCCGCCGCCGAGCCCTCCGGGTAGCGTTGCAGGGGATTGAGCGGCACGGTGTTCCACACGAGCCCCGAGCCCTCGCGGCCCACCACCACGTCGCTCACCGCGAAGCGGCCGCCGTCGAGCGCGTCCACCGCGAGCGAGTCGCGGATCACGAGATCGCCGGTGGACTCGTCGGGACTCGTCACCAGGAAGCGATACCGATAGCGCCCGGCGGAGAGCGGGAGCGCCAGCCGGCCGGTGAGATAGGCGGGGGCGCGCAGCGGCTCGCGCGAGGCGAACACGCGCAGCGTGTCCAGCGTCGCGACCGGCCGGTCGGCGGCGTCCGATACCACCAGACGAAAGCGCAGCGGATAGCGCGTCCCCTCAGCGGTCCTGGCCGACGGCAGGCGGCCCGCGGGGATCGCGAACACCACGTGCAGCGTCTGCCCGCTGCCCCGCGCCACGCTATCGCCAGTCCCGCCAACGACGAAATCGCTCACGACGGCCTCGAGCGGCTCCTCGAAACGCCGCGCGTAGCTGTCGCTCGTCGTGCCCGTCGTGATGCTGCGCTGCCCTCGCTCGCGGTCCTCGGCCAGCTCGCGTCCCGGCGCGCGCATGCTGCGCCCCACCCGGCCGTACAGCGCCCCGAACTCGATGCGCGACGTGTACAGCTCGGCGATGGACGGATCGACCGTCGACCCGGCGCGCACGGCGCGGCTGAAGCCGAGCACGTCGGCCAGACTCTCGACGAGCTTGAAGTCGCTCGCGTCGTCGCGGGCCACGAAGTGAAAAATCAGATCCGCGCCGTCGCCGGGACGATCGTACATCCAGCTCTCGTTCGGCTCGACGCCCACCTGCGCCAGCCGCGCCCGGCGGTCGGGCTCCCCGTGCCGCAGGTAGATGACGCCGCGATCGTCGAACTCGGCCTGCGCCGAGCGGTAGCGCTCGGTGATGTCGTAATGGCGATGGCGGCTCACCAGGCGGAAGCTCCGCCGCGCGTGGAACCAGCGGCGGTAATGCTCGGCCAGGCGCTCGCCCGGCTCCCGCGCCTCCCTGACGTCGCGCCGCGCCCAGAACGCCTCCAGCCAGGCGCCGCGGGCGGCGGGGTCCGGCAGCGCGTCGAAGGCCTTCAGGTCGGCGGAATCGGCGATCCACCCGAGGTCGCCGCGATACAGCGCGATCGCCTGCTCCGACGTCGCCGCCCGGGCGCCCGCCAGATAGGCGACCCATCCCTGCCCCGGCTGCCGCGCGAGATATGCCGTGCGCCCCAGCTCCAGCAACCCGATGCCGGAATCGCCGCCGGCGGTCAGGTACTCGCGGAACGCGGCGAGCGCGGAGTCCGACTCCCCCGCCTCGCGCTCCACCCGGCCGCGCACCAGCTGGACCTCGGCGTGCCGGCCGGCGGGAGAGCTCGCCGCCATACGCACCGCCGAGAGCGCGACCTCGAGGCGCGGCCGAATCCGCTGGGTGAGCGCCGTGTTCGCGAGATCGACGACGGCCGATGCGAAGGACGGGTCGGCCTCGGCCGCGCGGGCGAACGCGTGCGCCGCCTTGGAGAGGAAATCCTTGCCGAGCATCTGGCGGATGTTTTCGATCGCCATGATGCCATGCTCGCCCAGGGCCAGCTCGGACAGCCCGAGGCCGTACCAGGCGTAGGGCCAGCCCGGTTGCAGCTCGCTCGCCCATTCGAATTCGCCGGCCGCCGCGTCGTAATGCGGCTTCGCGTCCGTCAGCTCGCCCAGCCGGTAGGCGATGAAGCCGAGCCGCAGATGCAGCAGCGCGTCATCGCGCCGCTGTTTGGCGATTTCGATCGTCGCCGTCTCGAGCCGCGCCAGCGCGACGGTGTCGCGCACCGTGGTGAGCGAGTCGCGCAGACGCTCGATGTCCGCGCGTTCGGCGGGCGACTGGAGCACGAGCAGCGTGAAGAGCAGGACCGGCATGATGGGTGGATTATACGCCGTCCCGGCGGCGGTGGTTCAGAGCCGGGAATGTCCGCGCGGCGTCAGAAGTCGGCCGCGAAGCCCCCATATAGCCGCGCCTGGCGGGGGCCCACCCCCGCGGGTTGCGCGACGCCGACCCGGACTCGCAGCGGCAGGTCGTAACTGACGGTCAGGTCGCCCACCAGCTCGACGCCGACCGCGCGGGCGCGGTGGAGTCGCGGGCGGTCGCCCGCATTCCACGCGTCTCCCGCATCGGCAAAGACGGCCAGCGACAGCTTGTCGATCCCCAGCGGCAGATGCCCGATGGAGCGGCCGATCAGCGCGAGCGGCAGCCGATACTCGAGCGTCACGGTCGCGGCGCGGCGGCCGCGCAGCGCCCCGCCGTCGTAGCCGCGCACGGGAAACGCTCGCGTCCCTCCGCCGAGCGAGGTACCGAACGGGAGCGACAAGACGCCAGAGGAAACTCCGCCCACCGACAGCGCGTCGCTGAGCGAGCCGTTTATCGCGCCTGCCGCGATCCTGGCGGTCAGCACCGGATACGCGAACCCGATGCGCGGCCCGAAGCGGGCGTACAGCGCCAGACGGCCGCGCGCCTCGTTGGACCAGCGGCGTGTGCCCTGCTCTTCTCTTCGCCGGTACAGCAGGGTGAGCCCCGCGCCATCCTGCGCTGAAATGGCGAGCGGCCCGGCGGTCACGTGACCGAGCGCGACGACGACCGAACCGCCAACGAGATCGCGCGGCACGCATCCGGCGCACACCGCCGGCGGTAGCGTGTCGGGGGACGTGGCGAAACGCTCGCCTTCGTACTCCGCGGCGATGCGCACGCTCGCGACACGCCGCCACCGCTGCGCGACGAAGGTGGCACCCAGTGCAGCATCCACCTCGTTGATCAGCAGGTCACGACCCAGCGAGCTCCCGATGTGGGACCAATCGTTGGCGGCGGACACGTCGAGCGTCGGATTCCCCAGCCGGTGCGTCACGTACCCGAAACCTCCCTGCGCGCGCCGCGTGTCGGCGACGAGGCCCGCGATGAGGTAGGCATCGCGTCCCACCGCATCCACGCCGGCGGTCAGCGCACCCCAGAATACGCCGGCTGCCTTGCTGTCCACGGCAAGCGGAATCCAGAAGTGCGGGCGGAGCGATCCGAATTCCGCGTAGCCGGACTCGCGGAGTTGAATCGCAGGCGCGGAATCGAACGCGGCGGGCGCTGCAGCGGCGGCCGCCGCCGCAACCGTGCGTGTCGGCGTCACGACGCGCAGCTCCCATCCGCCACGCCCGATCGTCGTGAAGAGCAGGCGGCCGTCGGGCAATGGCGCCGGCGCGCGGGCGCCCAGCGGCTCGACGGTCAGCGGCACGCCGCAGGACGTCGCGGACCAGGCATGCACCTGCGGGAAACCGCCCACATCGGCGACGTAGAGAAGCGTGTCGCCCATCCAGGCGGGGTCTGACACGCCGCCGGCCGGTTGCGCCAGCACCGCCATCGATTCCGGCGCGGCCACCGGCCAGCGCACCAGCGCCCAGTGGCCGTCGTGATGCCGCGTCGCGGCGATCCACCGGCCGTCGGGCGACGGCACGGCGGCGCCCCACGTCACCCCGGCGGAGTCGCGCGGCCCGGCGGCTCCCCCAATGGCGAGGTGATTATCGCCGGACGTCACCACGACGGTGGCCGTGCCGCGCGGCTCCAGCACGCGCGCGCCGCGCGTGGCGCGCCGCCAGCGGCCGTCCGGTAGCCAGTGCCAGAGATCGCTGCGCACGTGCCACCGGTCGGTGAACTCCAGCTGTGCGACGCGCAGCGTGTCGCCGAGCCAGTCGTAGCTCACCTGGCCGTTCACGCGGTGCGAGCGCAGCGTGCGCCAGCCGTCCCGCCAGTCGGCGATGCGCAGCCGCGGCGCGCCGCGGCCATCGGCGTGGAGATACGCGACTCGCCGTCCGTCGGGGGAGACGCGCGGCACGGGGGGCGCGCGCAAACGCCCCACGACGAGCGCGCTGGGCGCCGCGGTGTCGGGGGGCGCGGCCGCCGCGACGGTTTCCGGCCATGCGGCGGCCAGCGCGCTCGGCGCACCGGCATGACGCAGCGGCCGTCCCACCCGAAACGGGATCAGCTGACCCGCGGAATGCTCCACGAACCGGGGAACGATGGAATCGGCCAGCGGCGCCCAGAACCGGCCGCCGTACGCATACGGCGCCAACCCACCGGGCCACCGCGTGAACAGCAGGGCGTCCCAGGGGGAGCGAGCGGCGGCGTGCGCCGCGTCGGCCGCGACGATTTGGCGATGAAAGCTGCCGGCGGCGCGGCCGCCGCCGGTGAATCGCGACTCATAGTACGTCGCGATGCCTTCCACCACCCAGCTCGGCTGAAACTGATTGGGAAACAGGCCGGGCGCGCGGCCGAACAGCGACTGGAGGAATCCCCACAGCCGCTTCGAGCGATCGAGGTGAAACAGATGGGCGAGCTCGTGCACGATGACGAGCCGTCGCCAGCTGTCGTGGGCGCGCAATCCCGGGTCCATCACCGGCGGCACGAGGTACACCGTGAATCGATTGGACGGATAGGTGGTGGCGAATCCGTTCGGGGCGTCGACATCGTCCGCCAGCGTCAGATCGATCGTGCCGCGCGGCGGCCGCAGCTCCGTGGCGAGCAGCGCGTAGGCGCGCTCCGCCTCCGCCGCGGCATCGAGCGCCACCGCACGAAACGCAGGCCGGAAGTGGACGCGAAAGTGCGCCGTGTGGAGGGTACGCCATTCGCCGGAGGGATTGACCTGCAGCAGCGCGATGAACATCGCCGCGATGGTCATCGACTCATGGCCCGCAGAAACTCCTCGATCCCGCGGGCGATGCCGCGGGCGTACCGCCACTGCCCGTCTTCGCTCGCCAGCATCGCCTCCTGTTCCGGAATCATCATGAACAGGCCCTCGGCGAGCGCCGAGGGCATCCATGGATTCCGGGCCAGGGCGTAATCGCCGCGGCCGATCCCGAGGTCGCGCACGCCCAGCTCGGCGACGAGGGCGCGGTCGAGCGCGCGCGCCAACGCCGCGCCGCGCGGATGAAAGTAGTACACGCTGGTGCCGTTATTAATGAAAGGATTGATCCCGTCGGGCAGCGCGTTGGCGTGAATGGAGACGAGGACGTCCGCATTGAGCAGCTCGGCGAAGCGCGTCCGCGGAAAGAGATCGAGGGGCGTGCTGTCGGTTCGCGTGAGCAGCACGCGCGCGCCGCCGCGCTCGAGCAGCGACTTGGCTTTCACCGCCACCGCGAGCGTCACCACCGCTTCGGGCAGCCCGGACGGACCCTTCGAGCCGGCGGGCGGATGCCCCGGATCGAGCACGATGGTCCGGCCGGCCAGCGGTCGCCGCCGCTCGATCGCGGGCGGCCGGCGGATCTCGAGGAGCAGATCGCGTCCGCTCCACCGCGTGCGGTAGCCCCAGACGCGTCCGGAGAGGCTCAGCGTGATCGTGGTCTCATCCGCCGCCGGTTGCGCGAAGCTCATGCGCGTCACGTAGAGATCGCTGCCACCATGCTGCATCCAGTTGATATCGGCCCCGACCCCGTACACCCGAAGCGTGAGGCGACGCTCCCCTTCCTCTATTTGAAAGGGCAGCGGCGCGGGCAGCGGCACGCGCAATACGAGCGAGCCATTCGCGCCCGCCGAGAGCCGCACGGAGCCGACCGTTCCCCCGGGCGGAGGCGTGCCGGGCGGCAACGGCACGACGTCGGGGGCGTTCACCCACGCGACGGCCGATTGCGACAGCTGCAGGCGCACCTGATCGCGCCACCGGCCCGACATCGTCGCCATCGTGCCGAGGGGAAAGAACCAGTGATACGTGCCGTACGGCACGGCCTTCCCGACGGTCAGGCTGTCGGTCCTGCCGGTGCGCGCCGTGTCGTCGTCGAGCCGCACCACGAGAGGACGCGAGCGGTCGAGCGTATCCACGACGAGCGGCCACACCGACCGCACCGTATCCCCGTCGAGGACGACCTCGAGCACGGCGTCGCACAGCGGGCGCGCGGGGAGCCACGCCACGTAGCGGTCGATGGCGGGGGGAAGGCGGTAGGCCGCGCTGTCGGTCGCGAAAGCGCGCACGCCGGCCGAGGGTTCACCGGCGAGCGTGTTCGCCACGAACGGCACGACGTCTCCCTCGTCGGTCCGCAGCTGCACTTGCGACCCTGGTGCCGCGCGAACCGCCAATCGGATTCCTTCGCCCGACAGCGCGAGGATCGTGTCCGTCGGCGTGAAGCTGGTGGTGTCGATCCAGGGGACCGGCGCCCGCCCGTCCGCGGAGTCGGGAGGGGCGGGAGGGCGGAACCGCGGCGCGATGCGGGTGACGAACGTCGTCTCGCGGCTGAACGACCCGGCGCGCGCCACGAGCTGAAAGCGGGCGAGGGTGTCGTCGGGCAGCGGCAGCCAGGCAAGCCAGGTCCCGTTCGGGTGGACCGTGACCGGCCGCCCGTCGATCGTGAGCGTGGCATCGCCCCGGCCGGCGCCGACAGTGCCGAAGAGAAAGGATGAGTCACGCGCCTGGATCGGTACGGCGGTGTCGGGATAGACGACCTGGATCGCGAGCGGCGCGCGACCGGGGGCGGCTCGATCGATCGGCTCGCGGCGGGCGGCCGCGCATCCCGTTACGGCGACGAGCAACGCCGCCCGGACGAGTCGCATGACGCAAGGTACTATTGCTCAATAGATTGGGCCACCGTACTTTATGCGCCCGATGGAGCCCCCCCTCGCGTGAGTGCCTGCCCCTATTGCGGCCGCCAGAATGAGGCCGGCGCGCAGTTCTGCACCGACTGCGGGAAGCCGCTCACCAAGGCGGCGGCCGCGCGGGCCGCAGTGGCGGCTGGGGGACGAGGAAGTGGAGCAGGAGGGGAGGGGGGAGGCCTCATCTCCCGTACGAGCGGACCGCCCCTGCCCGGTGACCAGGCGGCAGACCCCACCCCCTGCCCCGTCTGTGGGTCGATCACGCCGCACACCGCAGAGCGCCGCCTCACCCCCGATCGTCGTTCCGATCATTCCCTGACTCTCGTCCTCATCTCCGAGATGGCCACGGAGGTGCAGCGGTTCGAGCGCAAGCACACCTCGACCACGGTCGGTCGGGTGGACGGGGACATCCGCTTCGCGGACGATCAGTACCTCTCGCCGCTGCACGCGAAGCTGTCGTGGGAAGACGGGCGGCTCGAGGTCCGGGATCTCGGCAGCCGGAACGGCACGTGGGTCTTCCTCGAGGAGCCCTACCGGCTCGCCGATGGCGACGTGTTCCTCATCGGCTCGCAGGTGATCCGATTCCGGCGCCTGGGCTATCCCGGTCCCCACGCGCCGGACGCCGACGCGACCAAGCGCATGGGCAGCATGGTCCCCAGCGCGGACATCGCGAGCCTGACGCAGCTGCGGGCCGACGGCAGCTCGCGGGACGTCATCCAGCTGTCGCCGGGACGGGACGTGCATATCGGCCGCGAGCGCGGCGACTGGATCTTTCCCTACGACCCCTCGATGAGCGCGCAGCACGCGACGGTCCGCTCGGAGGACGCCGACTTCGTCCTGATGGACGACCATAGTCGCAACGGCGTGGCGATCGCGGCGCGGGGAGCGATGGTGCTGCGGCACGGATCGCGCATCATGGTGGGCGACAAGTTGCTGCGCGTCGAGCTGCCGGCGTGAAGACCTGCCCCGTCTGTTCGACCTCCTACGCCGACGATGTGAAGTTCTGCCCGAACGACGGGCAGACGCTGCGCGCCGCCGCCCCCGCGGCGAATCTGGTCGGCCAGGTGGTGGCGGACCGCTATCACGTGATCAAGAAGCTGGGCGAGGGCGGGATGGGCCAGGTCTATCTCGCCGAGCACGTCAAAATGGGCCGCCGCAGCGCGATCAAGGTGATGAACCCCGCGATGGTGCACGACCCCGACGCCGTGGCGCGGTTCAACCGCGAGGCGTCGAATGCGAGCCGGATCACCCATCCCAACGTCTGCGCGATTTACGATTTCGGGGAGACCCCCGACGGACTCATCTATCTCGCGATGGAATTCATCGAGGGCGAGCCGCTCACCGATCTCCTCGAACGCGGCGGCGCGCTCGCGCTGCCCCGGGCCGTCGACGTTTTCCTCCAGGCCGGCGACGCGCTGCAGGCGGCACACGATCTGGGGATCGTGCACCGCGATTTGAAGCCCGACAACATCATGTTGACCCGCCGTAAAGGCGGGGGCGATACGGTGAAAGTCGTGGATTTCGGGATCGCCAAGGCGGTCGGCGGGGACGAGTCGGGCCAGAAGGTCACCAAGACGGGGCTCGTCGTCGGGACGCCGGAGTTCATGAGCCCCGAGCAGCTGTCGGGGGACACGCTCGACGGTCGCAGCGATCTCTACTCGCTGGCGCTCGTCTTCTACCGGATGCTCACCGGCAAGCTGCCGTTCGAGGCGACGACGGTGCAGGAGACGATGATCAAGCGCCTGACCGATGAACCGGCCACGCTCGCGGCGTCGCGTCCCGACCTCGCGTTCCCGCCCGGGCTGCAGCCGGTGCTGGACACGGCGCTGGCACGCACCCCGATGGAGCGCTATCAGAGCGTCGCGAAATTCGCCGCGGATGTCGCCGCGATCACCGGACGTCCCGGTCCCGCGGCCGTGCCGCAGACGCGCGCCCCCGCCGATACGGAAGGCAAGACCCAGCTGCTCGACGCGACGCCCGGGGGAGCGACCCAGCGCATCTCTGTCCCGAAGGCGCCGGCAGCGCCGCCGCCGCCAACGCGCAAGCGGTCGTTCGTCCCTGCCGTCATCGCGGCCTTGGTGGTGCTCGCCGGCGGCGGCGCGTGGGTGGTGCTGAACGGCGGCAACCGGGGCACCGACGGCATGGCCGTCGATACGGCCGGGCAGCGGTCGAACGACACGGTGACGATGGGCGGCGCGCAGCTCGGGAACCGGACCACGCCGCCGGCGCCGCCGGCGCCGCCGCCACCGGCCCGCACGAACGCGCTCACCAACGCGACGGCGACCGACTCGCTCGATGCGCTGTTCGACACGATCGACGACCTGAGCGGCGGCATGCTGCGGGACGCGGCGCTCGACATCTATAATGCCGCCGGGATGTCCGATCAGAACCGCGCGATGGCCGCGTATCTGACGGCGAACGGATTCGCCAAGCTCGACGATCGGACGCGGACGTGCGACTGGGCGCAGCGGGCCGTCGCACTCGCCCCCCAGTCGCAGCCGTACCGGGCGCTCCGACAAGAAGCCTGCCGCTGACCATGTTCGGACGCTCGTCGAAACCGATCCGCGTCGAGGTCTTCGCCAAGACCGACCTCGGGCGCTCGCGTGAGCACAACGAGGACCGGTTCTTGGTCGCCGACCTCACGCGCAAGGCGGCATCGCTGCAGCCCCAGGTGCGCCAGCACGACATCGGCGAGCGCGGCACGCTGTTCGTCGTGGCGGACGGGATGGGCGGCGCGGCCGCCGGCGAGGTGGCGAGCGAGATGGCGACCGACACGATCTACGCGCACCTCGTGAAGACGTGGCATGAAGAAGACGATCCCACGCCGCAGCGCTTCGCCTACCGGCTCAAGGAAGCCGTCGAAGCCGCGAATTCGAGCATTCACGCGCACGCCAAGGCGCATCCCGAAGTGCGCGGCATGGGCACGACCACGACGGCCGCCGGTGTGCTCGCCGATCATCTCTACCTGACGCAGGTGGGCGACAGCCGTGCCTACCTGGTGCGCGCCGGCACGGCGTATCAGCTCACCAAGGATCAGTCGCTGACGCAGCGGCTCGTCGAGGCCGGCGAGCTGACCGAGGAAGAAGCGGCGCGCAGCGAGCGCAAGAACATCATTCTCCAGGCGCTCGGCCCCGATCCCAAAGTCAAAGTGGATCTGACGCACCAGGACGTCCGGCGCGGCGACGTTCTGGTGCTCTGCTCCGACGGCCTGTCGGGCCAGGTCCGCAAAGACGAGATCGCGCGCATCGTCACCGAGGCCCCCGACCTCAGCGCCGCGTGCGATCAACTGGTCGCGCTGGCGAACGAGCGCGGCGGCCCCGACAACATCACGGTAGTCATCGCGCGTTTCGATGGCGACGGGTTACGCCCCTCCGGCCAGCACGAAGACGTCGGGCATCAGGTCTATCCGCTGATCGACACCGAGACGAGCACCGAGCCCGTCCCCGTCTACAAGGGCAGCCGCCCGCCGGTGCCGTCGCGCGACGCCCGCGTCCGCACCCGCACGATCGTGCTCGCCGCGCTCGCGGTGATCGCCGCCGTCGTCTGGTACTTCACCCGGAGCCCGTGAAAGCCCAGTTCACGTTTCTCTCGGGCGCCCGGGCCGGGCAGGTGGAGGCCTTCCGGAAGGGATACATCGGGCTGGGGCGCCACCCCCTGTCGGATGTGCGGTTCGATGCCGAGCGCGATCTCGACGTGTCGAGCCGCCATGCCTCCATCGTGCGCAGGCCCGAGGGATTTGTGCTCCAGGACCTCGGGAGCCGCAACGGCACCTTCGTCAACGGCGAGCGGATCAGCGGCGACGTCCCGCTCAAGGACGGCGACGTCATCGGGTTCGGCGCCAACGGCCCGGCGCTCGAGTTTCACGCGATCGCGTCCGACGAGCCGGTGATCGCCGAGCGGCACTCGACGCCGCCGGGCGTCTACCGCGCGACCCCGATGTCGTCTCCCGCGCCCCCCCCTCCGCCCTCGCGGCCGAGCACCGGGGTCCGGATCGCGGTCGAGGTCGCCCGCCAGACCGCGCAGCTGCGGCGCACGACCAAAGTGCTCATCGTGCTGTTGGTCGTCGCGGCGAGCGCGTTTGCCTGGCTCCAGTGGCAGAGTGGCCGGCGCGACGAGCTGCTGGCGCAGCAGCAGGTGCGTGCCGACAGCGCCTTGCAGGGCGTGCGGGCGGCCCTCGTCGAATCGCAGTCCGAGACCAGCCGCCTGCGCCGCGCGCTCGCGGAGGCCGGAACCAGCGGCGAGTCGGTCACCCGGCTGCGCGCCGCGCTCGCCGCCGCCGAGGAGCGCCAGCGGGCGATCGCCAGCGCGGCCGGCGGCGTCGATTACCGCGCGATCTCGCACAAGAACCAGGACGCCGTCGCGATCGTGCTGGTCGAGTTCTCGGATGCCGAGCGCTACAGCGGCACCGCGTTCGCGGTCGACTCGATCGGGACGCTCGTCACGAACAAGCACATCCTGGCGGGCGAAAGCGGCAAAGGGATTCCCCGCCGCATCGGCGTGGTTTTCTCCGGCAGCACACAGATGTGGCGCGGTGAGGTCGTCGGCGTAGCCCCGCACGCCGATATCGGCGTCCTTCGGGTCTCCATTAAGGGAGGAACGCCGCGCGTCGCCGGCCTGGCGCGCAGCCGTCAGGGGATCGAGCGAGGCGACCCCGTGGCGATCATCGGCTATCCGATGGGGTTCGATTTACCGATGGAGGCGCAGGGCCAGCGCCCGATCGCCGAGCCGACGCTCACCGTCGGCACCGTCAGCAAGACCCTGACCGCGGTGGTCCAGGTGGACGGTTACGGCGCGCCCGGCTCCTCAGGCAGTCCGATTTTCGATCGCGACGGCCGCGTGATTGCGGTGCTGTACGGCGGCGAGCGGGAATCGCAGGGGAAGATCATTTTCGCCGTCCCCGCGTACATCGTGGCCGATTATCTGAAGTCGCTCAACCTGCTGCGCTGATCCCACCCACCCGGCGCGCCGCCGCGCGCTGAAGCAACGCCTGGCCGTGCCACGCCCCCAGCACCGGCGCATTACCCGGGATCTGCGCCACGAGCCGCGGATGCGCAAATAACACGACCAGTGCCGCCCCCCGCGCGACCCGCGCGAGTTGCGCCAGCGAGCGGGGACCGAGATCCGCGCGACCTTTCCACGAGCGGGGCTCGGCGTAGAGCAGGACCACCCGGCTCACCCCGGGGCGGCGCCCCGGGGTCAGCCGAATCCCACCCGCTCTGAGTGTTTCGTGAAACACATCGCGCGGCGGAATCGAGTACGGGCCGCCGACGTCGTCGTCCACAATCCGGACATCGAGCGGCGGCGTGAGTGGCAGCGACGCCTCGCCGCGCAGCCAATGCACAGCGCGATCCCCGAGCCCATCGGCGAACCGCTCGTGCGCCGACAGCTCGGCGTCGTCCAGCACATCGGCCGCCTCGCCACCCCACTTGACCAGTGCGGCGTCGAACCGCCCCAGCGCGGCATCGGCCACTTCGGCGGAAAGCGCGTCGAGACTGCGCACCACGCCTGCCCAATCGTTCGGGTAGAGCAGCACGTCGCACCCCGCCTGCACCGCCGCGATGGCCGCTGGACCTTCGGCCTGCGCCGCGGTCGCGCCCGCCATAATGAACGCGTCGGTGACGATCAGCCCCTGAAACCCGAGGCCCTGTCGTAAGCGGTTCAGGATCGGCGGCGAGAACGTCGCGGCGGATCCCGTCGGGTCCAGGGCGGGATACGCGACATGCGCCGTCATGACGCTGCCGGCGCCGGCCGCGAGGGCCGCCGCAAAGGGCGCGAGATCGTCCCGCTCCAGCACCTCGGCGGCGGTCTCCACGACGGGGAGCGCTTCGTGCGAATCCACCGTTGCGCGGCCGTGGCCGGGGTAGTGCTTCACGCACGCCAGGACGCCGTGCTCCTGGCACCCACGCACCCACGCGGCGGCGTGCGCGCCGACGCGGGCGGGATCGGCGCCGAACGCGCGGGTCTGGACGATCGGATTGCGCGGCTCGTTGTCGAGATCGCAGACCGGCGCAAACGTCCAGTTGATCCTGGCCGCTCGGGCCTCCGCCCCGGTGATGGCGCCGGCGGTGTACGTCGCTTCGAGATCGTCGAGGAACCCGAGGGCGGCGGGGGGAGGCAGCTCGACGAGCCCGCGGACCTGTTGCCCCGGCCCGCGCTCCAGGTCGGCGCCGATCAGGAGCGGGCGGCCGGCGCGCGCGCGCAGATCCCGCGTCAGTGCGGTGACCGCCGCGCGGGTCCCACCAAAGAGAATGAACCCGCCGACGCCGGCCGCGAGGGCGGCGTCGATCTTCGCACGCTCGTGCGCAAACGATCCTCGCCGCCAGCGCAGCGCGGGGAAGACCAGCCGGGCGCGGGAAGGGAGCGGGTTCACGCGGGCGTGATGTGTCCGAGCACCCGCGGCCCGCGCGCGCCGGTGGCCCCCGGTAGATTGCCGGGCAAGCCGAGCATGGTGCGGTGGCCGAGGAAGGCGAAGGCGACGGCTTCCTTCGCTTCGCCGTCGAAGAACAGCTGCTCGAAGGGCACGACGGGTCGCGGCTGCACGCGTGCCGCCAGGCGCTCGACGAGCGCCGGGTTGCGCGCGCCGCCGCCCGAGATCACGAGCTCGGCGTCCCACGGCGCCACGGCCCGGCCGATCGTCTCGGCCGTGAGGGTGGTCGCCGTTGCCACGGCGTCGTTGTCCGACCCTCCGGCCTTCCGGACGCGCGCCAGCAGCCGGTCGGCGTACTCGATGCCGAACCGCTCGCGCCCGGTGCTCTTGGGCGGCGCTTGCGAGAAGTAGGGATCCGCCAGCAGCTCGTCGAGGACCTTCGCGAGCGGGCGGCCGCGCCGGGCCCGTTCCCCATCGCGATCGAAGGCGGCGTCGGGGTCCACTCGGCGGGTAATGGCGTCGATCACCGCGACGCCGGGGCCGGTGTCGAACGCCAGCGCTCCCTCGGTGACACCCAGCCGCGGGACCCAAGTGACGTTGGCCATGCCTCCGATATTGAGGAGCAGCCGGCCGCGCTCGGCGTGGCCGAACAACATCACGTCGGCGAGCGGCACCAGTGGCGCGCCCTGTCCGCCCGCCGCAACGTCGCGGCCGCGGAAGCCGCTGACCACGCGGACGCCGAGGCGCTCGGCGATCACCGCGGGATCGCCGATCTGGAGCGTTGCGCGGCCGGGCTCGTGCCAGATCGTCTGTCCGTGGGAGGCGATGAACGCGAGGTCGCGCGGCTTGGTCTTGGCAGCCGCGAGGAGGGCGAGGACGGCGCCGGCGAAGCGCTCGCCCAGGGCGACGTGCAGAAAGGCGAGGTCCTTCGGCGAGCCGCGCGCCATCGCGTCGATGATGGCGCCGCGCTCCGCCGCGCTGTAGGGCTCCTGGCGGAACGCGACCAGCGTCGCCGCCGGGGCGTCGCTCAATCGTACCAGCGCCGTCGACACGCCATCGAGCGATGTGCCCGACATCAACCCGACGGCGAGGACGTCGGTCATGGTGGCGATTGGACCGCCGGCGGGTCTCCCACGACGGGACGCACGAACCCTCCCGCCTGGTCGAGCAGGCGCTGCGCCTCGCTTGGGTCCACACCCCGGCGCGCCATGACGATGGCGAGCTTGACGCTGCCCCCGGCGGCCTCGATGGCGCTCCGGGCGGCCTCGCGGCCGATGCCGCAGCATTCCATGACGATGCGCTCGCCCCGATCCCGCAGCTTGGCGCTCCAGGCCATCAGGTCCACCATCAGATTGCCGTAGACCTTGCCGAGGCGGATCATCGCCCCCGTCGTCAGCGTGTTGAGGACGAGTTTGGTGGCCGTCCCGGCCTTGAGGCGCGTGGATCCCGTCAGTGCCTCCGGGCCCACGACCGCCGCAATCACGACGTCGCAGGTTTCGGCCAGCTGCCGCGGGGGCGGTGCGCACGTCACGAGCATCGTCGCGGCGCCGAGCGTCTGCGCCCGCGACAGCGCGGCCCGGACGTACGGTGTCGTTCCCGAGGCGGCGATGCCCACCACGATATCGCGCGCTGTCACGATCGCGTTGTTCATCGCCTCGGTACCGGCGTTGACGTCGTCTTCCGCGCCCTCGACGCTCTTCACCAGCGCCCCATATCCGCCGGCGATCGTGCCCACGACCATCGTCGGCGGCGTGCCGAACGTCGGCGGGCATTCCGCGGCGTCGAGGACGCCGAGCCGTCCCGAGGTGCCGGCCCCGACATAGACGAGGCGGCCGCCGGCGCGAAAGGCCGACACGACCAGCTCGATGGCGCGCGCGATCACCTCGCGCTGCCCGTGCACCGCCGCCGCGACGGTGGCGTCCTCCGCGTTGAGGAGGTCGACGATGTCGAGACTCGAGGCGACGTCGATGCGCTCGGTGCGCGGATTTCGTTGTTCCGTGGTGCGCGGGTCGTGAAAGTCGGCGTTTGACATGGCGGGAGTGGCGTCAAATTAGACGTTGACCGCGGGCCGGGTCAACTTCAAGATTCAGCGATGCATCACCCTCTCTTGGCTGGCGCCGTACTCGCCTCCCTGATCGCGTGCGGCGGCCGCGCCGCAGCGCCTACCTCCGCGCCCACTGTTGAGTCCCGGTCCGCACGGCCGGCGGTCATCCGCGGGTCCCGGATGCCGCCTCCTGACTGGACGCTCCAGTCGGCCCCCGTCACCGCCCCGAACGCCATGGTGGTGACCGCGCACCCCCTCGCGACGGCTGTGGGCCTGGACGTGCTGCGCCAGGGCGGGAACGCGATCGATGCGGCGGTCGCGGTCGGATTCGCGCTCGCCGTGGTGCTGCCCGACGCCGGCAACATCGGCGGCGGCGGATTCATCGTGCACCGGAGCGCCGTCGGCGACGTCCAGGCTCTCGACTATCGGGAGATGGCCCCGGCTGCCGCCTCGCGTGACATGTATCTCGACTCCGCGGGCAACGTCACCGATCGCAGCATACTCGGGCATCTCGCCGCCGGCGTGCCGGGCAGTGTGGCGGGGTTGCGCGAAGCCTGGATGCGTCACGGCTCGCTGCCGTGGGCCACGCTCCTCGCCGGCGCGATCCGCCTCGCCCGCGACGGCCACGTGATCGACTCCGCACGCAACGCCGACATCGGCTACGAAGTGGACGCGCTGTCGCGCTTCCCCGCGAGCCGCGCGAAGTTCCTGACGCCCGACGGGCTCCCCCTCCCGACGGGGAGCACGTGGACGCAGCCGGATCTCGCCCGCACGCTACAGCTGATCAGCGACTCCGGGCCGTCGGTCTTCTATCGCGGCCAAATCGCCGACCTCATCGTGGCGGAGATGGAGCGCGGCGGTGGCCTGATCACCAAGGCCGACCTGAGCCGCTATCAGGCGAAATGGCGCGAGCCGATCACGCTCAGCTACCGCGGGCACACGATCTACTCGATGCCGCCGGCCAGCTCGGGCGGCGTCACGCTGGGGGAAATCCTCAACATCCTCGAAGGCTACGACACCCTGCCGGCGGCCGGCACGCCGGAGTACGTCCATCTCGTCGCGGAAGCGATGCGCCGCGCGTTTCTCGACCGGAACCGCTGGCTCGGCGATCCCGATTTTGTCGAGATGCCGCTCGAGCGACTCCTGTCCAAATCGTACGCCGCGTCGCTGCGCGCCCGGATCGATCCCCGGCGGGCGACGCCTACGCCGGTCACCGCGGTCGGGGACGAGGGGGGGGGGAAGCACACGACGCACTATTCGATCGTGGACGCCCGGGGAAACGTCGCGTCTGTGACGACGACCCTGAACGGCGGGTTCGGGAGTGCCGTCACGGTCACGGGCGCCGGGTTCCTCCTCAATAATGAGATGGACGATTTCACCTCGGCGCCCGGCAAGCCCAACATGTACGGGCTCATTCAGGGCGAGGCGAACGCGATCGCGCCCGGCAAGCGCATGCTGTCGGCGATGACCCCATCGATCGTGCTCGATCCCCGTGGGGAGGTGCTCCTCGTCGTGGGAACGCCGGGCGGCCCGACGATCATCACGACCGTCGCCCAGGTGATCCTGAACGTGCTGGATCAGCGCATGTCGTTGGGGGAGGCGGTGGCGGCGCCGCGCGTGCATCACCAGGCGCTGCCCGACACGCTGCGCTACGAGAGGGACGGCCTGGCGGAGGCGACGGTGGCCGCCCTCCAGCAGATGGGGCATGCGGTGAAGATGCGGGGGGGGCGAAGCGGCACCGTGGCCGCCATACAACGAACCGCCGGCGGGTGGGTCGGTGTGGCCGACCCACGCTACGCCGGCAGCGCGTCTGGCTACTAGTCCAGTCGCGAGACTAGTTCCGGTACTGCTCGTCGCTCCGAACGTCGTCGCGATTCACGGACACGCGCAGGGGCTCGCTGATCGTCGCGAGAATGTGCGCGCCGTCGGGCAGCACGATATCCACATCCTTGGTTTCTGCCGCAACACCCGCGCCCGCCAGGCCGCCGAACACGGCGCCGATGACGGTGCCCTTCGTGTTCTTCGACAGCACCTGACCGACCACCGCGCCGGCCGCGGCACCAGTCCCGACCTTCGCCGCGTCACTGCCGTCGATGGGCCGGTTCTGCCGCTCGCTCTGGACTTCCTCGATTTGTGCCACGAGCGGAAACGTCCGGCCGTTCTGTTCGAGCGTCGACAGCGCCAGCGTCAACGTGCCGGGCGTCCGCCGGTTCGGGGCGGGCTTGACGGCGACGACGAGGCCGTTGACCGTCGAACCGGACTCGATCACCACGCGCCCATTGGCGTCACGGATGTTCTGGCTGACCGTGGCCGTGAAGGTGTCCCCCGCCTTGTTCTTGCGGGAACTGAGCTCGTCGTCGATCGTCAAATCCATCCGCGTACCCGCAGGTACGGTCAGCGTCAGCATATTGGCGGCCGCGGCGTCAGACCGGTCGTCCCGATCCGTGCCGATGGCGTCCCCAACGCGCGCGTCGGGTTGGCCAGCCTGCCCGCCCTGGGGCGAACACGCACCAGCAGCGGCAACGCTCGCCAACAGGGCGAGGGCGATCCAGTTGTTCCGGGTCATGGCATTCCTCTCGGGTCTTGAGTGAGCTGCATGGCGCCAAAACAAACGGGTTCCCGAAAGGCGCGGTATTCCTCGCAAGACTCCATTCCCCGGAGTGACGCACGCTCGTCCGTTGGATTGAGCGGGCGGCGGTTGGCGCGCACGCGGAGTGCGTGTGCTCTCGGGACCGTCGTGTCACCGCTATCGAGACGCTGCACGCGCCGCCGCGACGGCACGCTCGACTGGCGGCGATTCCTGTGGGTCGCCAGGGACGGCCATCGTCGTGTACGCCAGCGCGACCTGCGACCCCGTGAACTGCAGCGTCTGCCCGAGATACGTCCCGAGCGTGACGAACCACGCCCCCCAGATGAAATACTGGAGGAACATCATCGCCGACAGTTTGACGCGCACCGTCATGGTGGCGTCAAATGTGGCGTCAGCGCGCTGCGACCGTAAGCGATCCCGTCAGCGACACGATGATGTGCGCGCCCGCCGGCAGCACGATATCGGAGTCCTTGGTTTGCACCGCGGCGCCCGCGCCGGCGATGCCGCCCACCACCCCGCCGATGATCGTGCCCTTGCGGTTGCCGCCGATCACGCGGCCCAGGACGGCGCCCGCGACGGCACCGGCACCCACTTTGGCCGCATCGCCCGTCGTCACGCCACGACCCTGCCGCGTCGTAGCGACGGAATCGATGGAAGCTGACAGCGGATAGTTGGTGCCGCGGACGGTGATGCTCGACACGGCGAGGGTCAGGGTGCCGGGTGTGCTCGGGTTCGGGGCCGGCTTCACGTCCGTGATCGTCCCGGAGACCATGGAGCCCGCCGGAATCAGGACGACCCCCGCCGCGTTCCTGACATCCTCGACGACGCGGGCCGAGAAGGCGTCGCCTGTCTTGGCCGTCTGCGACGTGATCGTGTCCGTGGCGGCTATGTCGAACCGGGTGCCGGCCGGCAACGACATCGTCG
>JAUYMC010000273.1 GCA_030699545.1 Gemmatimonadales bacterium
TCAGCACCGCGATCGCCCTCTGACCCGGGCCAACCTCCGCCGCCGCGGGCTCGCTGACGAAAAGGGGCTCAAGGGGTGCACAATGCTCCACCCCAACCCAGCCACCGCACAGGTGATCGAGCCGCAGGCGTTGTCGTCCGGCGGTCGCCACTGCTGCGCCATCGAGCGGGACGCGGACCAGCAGCACCACGCGAGGGCATGGGCCCGCTGCCGCCTGAACTCCTCAACGCTGGACCCGCTCGCTCCCCGCTGCGGCGACCATCGGGCATCACCGCGCAGCTTCGACCACCACCGCGCATGCTTTGTACTCCGGGATCTTCGCCACGGGGTCGAGGGCGGCGTGGGTCAGGAGGTTCGCGGCCGCTTCGGCGAAGTGGAAAGGCACGAACACCGTTCCGGAACGTATCGCCGGCGACACGCGGGCCCGCGCCACGATCGCCCCGCGCCGGGAACGCACACGAACCCGCTCCCCGTCGGCGATCGCGGCCGCGTGCGCGTCGGTCGGATGGATTTCGACGATCGCCTCGGGCACGAGCCAGTCAAGGGCGGGCACTCGCCGGCTCATGCTCCCCGCGTGGTAATGCTCGAGCACGCGGCCCGTCGTCAGCACGAGAGGGTACTCGGCATCCGGCATTTCCGCGGCTGGAGCGTGACGCACCGGAACAAAGCGCGCTCGCCCGCGGCTCGGGCCGTCGCGGTGCAGGATCGGCGTGCCCGGATGGTCGCTGGTCGGGCAGGGCCACTGCAGTCCGGCCTCCCCGAGCCGCTCATGGCGGATGCCGCCGTAGATCGGGGCGAGGGCCGCGATCTCCTCCATGGTCGCTGCCGGCGACGTGTCATGCCACCCGGCGTACCGGCCCCGAGCGGTGGGCCTGCCCAGCAGGACGCTCACGCGCTGGGCGATCTCGGTGAGGATCCACCAATCCGCCCGCGCGTCCCCGGGCGGCAGCACGGCTGGGGCGACGCGCTGCACCCGCCGCTCGGTGCTCGTGAACGTGCCCGTCTTCTCGAAGCTGGCGGCGGCAGGCAGCACGACGTGGGCGAGCTCGGCCGTCTCGCTCGGAAAGATCTCCTGGACGACAAGGAACTCGCACGCGCCGAGACATCGGCGAACGTGGGTGAGGTCCGGATCGGTCATCGCGGCGTTCTCGCCGACGATGTAGAGCGCGCGGACGCCGCCGGTGAAAGCCGCGTCGATCATCTCGGTAACGCTGAGACCCGGGCGGTCGGGGATCGTGACGCCCCACGCCTCGGCGAATCGCCGGCGGACCGCCTCGTCGGCGACGGGCTGGTAGCCCGGCAGCATGTCCGGGAGCGCCCCGACGTCACACGCGCCCTGGACATTATTCTGCCCACGTAGCGGGTTGATGCCGGAGCCCGGCATGCCCAGGTTGCCGAGGAGCAGCTGGAGGTTCGTGCAGGCGAAGGCGTTGGCGGTGCCGCACGTGTGCTGGGTGATCCCCATCGCAAAGAGCAACGCCCCCGGCCGATGGCGCCACATCAACTCGGCAGCACGACGCATGTCATGGGCGGGCACGCCGGTAATCGCTGCCGCCCACTCGGGTGTCGTGTCTCGCACGCTGCTGGCAAACGCCTCGAACCCTTCCGTGTGCCGCCCGACGAACCCATGATCCACCCAGCCGTTGGCGACGAGCACGTGCGCCAGGGCGTTGAGCAGGGCGATGTCGGTTCCCGGCCGCAGCGGCAGATAGAGCGCGGCGATCTCCGCCAGCGGGATCCGGCGGGGATCCGCCACGATGATCGGGAGTCCCCGCTCGCGTGCCGCGGCCCGCAGGCGCATGCCCAGGACGGGGTGCTGCTCGGTCGTGTTGGAGCCGATGACGAAGACCGCCTGGGCCTCGGCCACGATGTCGTCCATAGAGTTCGTCATGGCGCCAGAGCCGAGCGCCTCCGTGAGCGCGATGACGGTGGGCGCGTGGCAGAGGCGCGCGCAGTGGTCGACGTTGTTGGTGCCGAGAACCTGGCGGGCCAGCTTCTGCACAAGGTAGTTCTCTTCGTTGGTGCACTTGGCCGAAGCGAGGAGGCCGACCGCCTCCGGGCCGTGGCGCCGCGTGACGTCCGCCAGCTTGCGCGCCACGAGATCCAGGGCGGTGTCCCAGTCCGTGTCGACCCACCCCTGGCCGCCGCCGAGGAGGGCGCGGCGCACGCGCGGCCGGGTCAGGCGATCGCGATGGTGCACGTAGCGCCACCCGAACCGCCCCTTGACACACAGGAGGCCATGATTCGCGGCGGCATCCCAGTCGCACGCGGTGCCCACCACTCGGCCGTCTTCGATGAGAAGGTCCAAACGGCAACCGACGCCGCAGTAGCCGCACACCGTGTTCGCGACGTGCGCCCCTCCGCGTGTGGGCGGAGGCTCGCGTACCAGCAGCGCATCGGTCGGGCATACCGCCTCGCACATCCCGCAGAACTCGCACGGACTGTCCTGCATCGGACGATCGGCCCCGAAGCCGATGTGCGCGTCCTGCCCGCGGCCGAACACCCCGATGGCCGTCACGCCGTTGAGGATCGAACACGCGCGTACGCACCGCCAGCAGTGGATGCACGCCTCGCGGTCGATTCGGATGAACGGATTCGAGTCGTCGACCGGACTCCGCGGCGCGTCGGCCGCGGGCGGACGGGAAACCCCGTACTGATCGGCCAGCGCGAGCAACTCGTTACGAGGTCGCCCGGCTCCCGGGCGGTACCGCGTGATGAGCAGGCCGAGCACATGACGCCGTGCCGCCACCACTGCCGGCGTGTCGGTGGCGACCCGCAGGCCCGGGCTCGCCGGTATCGCGCAGCTTGCGTGGAGCCCTCCCCGCCCCTCGACCTCGACGAGGCACAGGCGGCACGAGCC
>JAUYMC010000281.1 GCA_030699545.1 Gemmatimonadales bacterium
GGGAGGAGGCCGGACCTTATCCTGATGGATATGAACCTGCCCGGGATGGATGGCCTCGCCGCCGTCAGGGCGCTCAAGCAGGACGTGGCCACGCGGCACATCCCGACGGTGGGGCTGACGGCGGATCGGATCTGGAGCGACGGTGAGCGTGCGCAGGCGCGGGAGGCGGGCTTCGATGCCTATGTCGAGAAGCCCACCGACAGGGCGACGTTCCGCGTGCTGGTCGGATCGTTTCTCGGGTTCCCCGAGGGGCCGCCATGAGCGGCGCGGAGTGACCATGGCGAAGCGGATCCTGGTCGTGGAAGACAGTCCCACGCAGGCCGAGGTCCTGCGCGCGGACCTGGAGGGCGCAGGGTACGAGGTCGAAGTCGCCGCGAGTGGCGAGGAGGGGGTCGCCCGCTTCGATCCCCAGCGGTTCCACGTCGTGATCAGCGACATCGTCATGCCGGGCGCGGTGGACGGCTACGAGCTGTGCCGGCGCATCAAGGCTGGAACGGGTCGCCAGACGCCGGTCATCCTGCTCACGAGCCTTGCCGATCCGCTCGACATCATCAACGGACTCGAATGCGGGGCGGACAACTTCCTCACCAAGCCCCACCAGCTGGAGCATCTGCTGGAGCGGTTGCAGTTACTCCTCGCGACGAGACAAGCCCGCACCCTGGGCCGCCTCCAGGTCGGCGTGGACGTCTTCTTCCTTGGCCGGAAGTTCACCATCAGCTCCGAGCGCGAGCAGATCCTCGACCTGCTCATCTCGACGTTCGAGGACGCGGTGCTCCAGAACCGGGCGCTGCGGCAGCGCGAGGGGGAGCTGGAGGCGGCGCGCGCCGAGCTGGCGCGGTACGCCGGGACATTGCAGGCGCGCATGGCCGGTGTCTTGGATATGGCCCAGGACGCCATCATCTCTGTGGACGAAAGCCAGCACATCGTTCTCTTCAACCGGGGAGCCGAGCAAATGTTCGGCTACGCCGCGCGCGAGGTGCTTGGCCAGCCTCTCGATGCGCTCTTGCCCTCCGGGGTCGCCGACGTCCACCGCGGTCACATTCGCGGCTTCGCCGCCGCACCGGAGACCGGTCGCCGCATGGGCGAGCGCAGCGAAGTCAGGGGTCGCCGCAAAGACGGCACCGAGTTCCCCGCCGAGGCGTCGATTTCCAAGCTGGTCCGGGATGGCGAGACCATCTTCACCGCCATCGTTCGCGATGTCACGGAGCGCTGGCGAGCGGAAGAAGAACTCGCCCTCGGCCTGCGGGAGCGCGAGGCGATCATGGAAGGCGTGCCGGACATCCTCTATCTGCTGGACGCCGATGCGCGGCTCGTGCGGTGGAACCGGCGGTTCGAGGTCGCAACGGGCTATGCGCCCGAGGAGCTCGCCGGCCGCGCGGCCCTGGACTTCTTCCGGGCCGACGCGCAACCGTTGGTCGCCGCGAAGATCATGGAAGCGTTCCAGACGGGATACGCGGAGGTCGAAGCCGACCTGCTGGCCAAGGACGGGCGGACCGTGCCGCACCACTGGTCCGGCGTGCCGCGGCGCGACGAGCGGGGCGAGGCGGTCGGCCTCGTGGGCGTCGGCCGCGACCTCACCGCGTACAAGAAGCTCGAGCACCAGTTCCGCCAGGCGCAGAAGATGGAAGCCGTCGGACGACTGGCGGGCGGGATCGCGCACGACTTCAACAACGTGCTGACCGCGATCAGCGGGTACACGGAATTATTGATCGAGGAGGCGGCGCCCCAGGATCCGCGCCGCGGCGATCTCGAGGAGATCCGGACGGCGGCGGAGCGCGCCGCCGGTCTCACACGCCAGCTCCTGGCCTTCAGCCGCCAGCAGGTGCTCGAGCCCCGCGTGCTCGACCTCAACGCGGTCGTGGCGGGGATGGACAAGATGCTGCGGCGGATCCTGGGCGAAGACGTCGAGCTGGCGGCCGCGCTCGCGGCCAGGCTGGGCCGCATCAAGGCCGACCCCGGCCAGATCGAGCAGGTCATCCTCAACCTGGCCGTCAACGCCCGCGACGCGATGCCGGGCGGCGGTAAGCTGACGATCGAGACGGCCGACGTCGAGCTCGACGACGCCTACGCCGGGGAGCACGTGGCGGTCGTCCCGGGCCCCTACGTGATGCTGGCGGTGAGCGACACCGGGACCGGCATGGATGCCGAGACGAAGGCCAAGATCTTCGAGCCGTTCTTCACGACCAAGGGTCCCGGCAAGGGGACCGGGCTGGGGCTCGCGACGGTGTACGGGATCGTGAAGCAAAGCGGCGGCAACCTGTGGGTCTACAGCGAGCCGGGCCAGGGCGCGACGTTCAAGGTCTACCTGCCCAGGGTAGACGAGCCGGCCGAGAGGCCTGCCGCCGCCGCGGCGCCCGCGCGCCCCATCGCGGGCACGGAGACGATTCTCGTCGTGGAGGACAACGAGAGCGTCCGCCGGCTCGTGCGCACGGTGTTATCCGGACACGGGTACACCGTGCTGGAGGCCGCCGAGCCCGCCGAGGCGCTGGCGCTGGTCGGGCGCCACGGCGGCGAGATCGCGCTGCTCGTGACCGACGTCGTGATGCCGGGGATGAGTGGCCGCGAGCTGGCCCAGCAGGTCGAGGCCGTCCGTCCTGATCTGCTCGTCCTCTACATGTCGGGATACACCGACGATGCCATCGTCAACCACGGAGTGCTCGAGGCGGGCGTCGCGTTCCTCCAGAAGCCGTTCACGCCGGCCGGCCTGCTGCGCAAGGTGCGCGAGGTGCTCGATGGGGCGTAGACGAACCGCCGGCCCGGGCTTCCGGACCGGTGGTGATCGAGGACGAAGGCGGCCGGCGTTTCTGAAGGGCTTGTGTGAGCGATGGACGACGTGATCCTGGATTCGTGTACCCGCAATGCGCCAGCCGCGATTCGAACGCGGGACCTTCGGCTCCGGAGGCCGACGCTCTATCCAGCTGAGCTACTGGCGCGAAGCTCGAAACCTAGCGGGCTGCGTCACCGGCGGCTACGGGATGAGGTCGAACCGGAAGATTCGGGCCCGTTCGCCGTGAAGGTCGTAGGCCTGTTTGGTCGCCACCATGTACACGGCGGCTTGGGACGGGTCAGGCACCAGGCGGAACTGGTGCCATACGATCAGCGACAAGGCTTCGCTCGTCGGCGCGCGCAACTCGGCGATGGGCGCAAGCGTTCCTTGGTCGAGCACGACGACGGCAGGAACGACGTTGGTCGCTCCGCTCCCCACGAGCGTGGCCACATACAGCCAGTGCCGCACGGGGTCGCGGGCGACGTCGAATGCCCACGTTCCCGAACCGGGGAAGATCGCGCCTCCCAGGTAGGCGCCGTTGGCGGCAGCCACCGCCATGACTTCGCTCGCGCCGACGCTTCCGCCCACTTGGCCCACCGCATACAGCGTGTCCTCGCCCGCCGAGAACGCCGCACCTTCGGTGCGATACCCTGCCTGAGTGTACGGGATGCGGTACAGGGTATCGCCCGCCTCCGCGTCGGCCACCAGCGCGTTCCAATGGTGCAAGACGGCCCGCTTCGCGACCGACCCGACGGTGATGCCGGTGAGAGAGCCGCCGAGGTTCGAGTACAGCCGGTCCGCACAACCCGTCCCGGTGCATTGCGAGATGTGCAGGTGATCGTCACTCCCGAAGACGGCGCCGCCCGGCCCGACTTCACCGATCGCCCACGTATCCACCAACGCGTAGAGGCTGTCGACCCGGGTGAGCTGAGGTCCGTAGGTCCACAACCAGGGATGGCTGCACGTACCTCCCGCCGTCTTTCCGAACAGCACGTAGCCACCCGAGCGCACGCTCGGACCGACTCCCCACGTGCAGTCGGGGGAGTGCACGGTATCAGGCCATTGCCGCGCCACGGCGCCCGTGCGCACGTCCACCTCCACCAGGCCGGGATCCCCTGCGCCCAACACCAAGGGTGGGGTGGGAAGCCGTTGCAGGAATCCAGTGAGGAAGGGGCCATCCTCGGCGGTGCGGAACCCGCGCAGCCTGATGATTGTGGTGAACGGAGCGAATCCGGGCAACTCGACCGTGAGGACGCCCGGGCCGTTGCCGTGGGGGAGACGCGCGGCCACCGTCGAGTCATCGACCCGACGAACGGCCAGGGTTTCTGCGGCGATGCGGGCAACCGGGAGAGCCGGGGGCAGGAACGCGGCCGAGACGACGAGGGCCTCGCCGCCGCTCCACACGTCGGACGCCGTGAGGCGACCGTTCAGCGGCTCAGGGGCCGTCGCGGTCTCGCATGCGCCGATCGCGACGACTACCGTCACCATGATTCGTCCTACGGGATGATGCCTCATGTCCGTCTCCCTTCTAAACCTCAAACGACCAGGTTGTTCAACCACCCCACCACCCACTGCACCGGTTTCAACGGCCAGAGCGTGTGAGCGAACCAGACGTGCAGCGGCGAGCGATAGGCCCACTCGCCGGTCACCTGCTGAAGGTGCTGCCAGGCGTCGTCCACCGCCAGGAGACTCGCGAGCAGCAGGAGCCAGGGGCGCCGCGTGACGATTCCGGCCACGGCGACCGGCAGGGCCAGGTAGAAATGGTGCCACTGATCGAGCCGGGCTTCCGGATGCCCCACGGTCATCCCGCGGACGCACGCCCACAAGAACACCGCGACCGCGGACAGCAGCACGACGGTCGGGAGGCGCCAGAATCTCAGAAGAGCACCGCCTTCCGGATCGCCAGCTCCATCCCCAGGTTGCCCAGCCCGCGGCCCAGACGCCGTCCTACCACGAGCTCCGTGACCTCGCTCGAGGCCATGCGCAACGGGGCCAGCCGCAGCGCCAGGCCGATGTTTCCCCCGGCGGTTACGGTACCGCCAGGTGCCGAGACCTCGA
>JAUYMC010000283.1 GCA_030699545.1 Gemmatimonadales bacterium
CCGACCGGACGACAGCCGCTGGCTCGCCCGCCGTCCCAGCGTCAGCGCGATGCGTCCCAGCACCGCGTCGTCGGGCTCCACGTTGCCGACCGCGACGCCGAACAACCCGAGGAGATGCTCGGGGGTCAGGCCCGGGTTGACTTGAATCGCGCGGACCCCGCGGGCGTACAGCAGTCCGGCCAGCTCGGCGACCTGCGTATTGCGCGGCAGGAGATGCTGGCCATGCCAATGCAATCCGGTGGCGCCGATTTTCCATTCGACCGTGCCGAACGCGGCCAGCGCGGGCAGCGCCGCCGCGATCTGGCGCATCGCCTCCAGCACCGCCGGATGCGACGGCGGATAGAGGCGCGTCAGCCGGAACGTCGTACCGATCGCCCCCAACGCCTTATCTACGCTTGCGGTCTGAATCGCCATGGTGCCGTTCGATCGCCTCGATTTCCCGCGGCGTGAGCTCGCGCCAGCGGCCTTCCGCCAGTTTGCCCAGACGGATGGGACCATACGCCACGCGGTGCAGCCATTCGACCTTGAGGTTCAGCGCTTCGGCGATGCGCCGGACGATGCGCTGCCGCCCTTCGGCGAGCGTGAGCTCCACTTCGACGGAGCGCTGCACCGGCCGCACGCGCGACTCCACGATCCGGACCGCGCGGCCGTCGATCACGATGCGCGCCGCGAGGGCCGTGCGCACCGCCGCGGCGTCCGCGCCGTGGACGCCGAGCCAATAGGTGCGCGGCACGGCGAAGCGCGGGTGCATCAGCCGGTGCGCGGCGGTGCCGTCCGTCGTGAGCAACAGCAGCCCCGACGTCATCACGTCCAGCCGTCCAACGTACGTGAGTCCGGGGACCTTGGGGAGGAGGTCGAACACGGTGCGCCGCCCTTCGGGATCGGAGCGGCTGACCACGTAGCCGAGGGGCTTGTTCAGGACGATCCAGGTCGTGCGCGTGGCGGTGCGGACGCCGCGGCCGTCCACGGTGATGCGCTGCGTGGCGGGGTCGACGCTTTCGCCGATCGTCGCGACCCGGCCGTCGATGCGCACGCGGCCGTCGCGAATCAGGTCTTCGGCCTTCCGCCGTGACGCGACGCCCGCGCGCGCCAGTGCGCGCTGCAGGCGCATCAGGCTCATGGGTCGTCGTCGGGAATGGGCGCGGGCCGGCGCAGCGCGACCGATAGCTCGTCCAGCCGCGGCAGGTCGTCGAGGCTCTTGAGCCCCAGGATCTCGAGGAACGGCGGCGTCGTGCCGTACAGCAGCGGCCGCCCCAGCCCCTCGCCCCGCGTGACGACTTCGATCAGCCCGCGCTCGACCAGCTTGTCCATCACCGCCCCCGAATCGACGCCGCGGATCTCATCCACCTCCAGCCGGCCGACCGGCTGGCGATAGGCGATGATGGCGAGCGTCTCGAGCGCCGCCGGCGAGAGGCGGCGCGGCCGCAGCGCGAACTGCGCGCGATCGATCGCCTCGGCGTATTCGCGGCGCGTCAGGAACTGCCACCCGTCGGCGATCTCGAGCAGCTCGACGCCGTGGTCGTCGCCGTACGCCGCGCGCAGCTCCCCCAGGGCCGCCTCCACCGCCATCTCCCCCGCCTCCGGATCGAGCGAGGCCAGGTCCTCGAACGTCAGGGGCCGGGCGGCCGCGAACAGCGCGGCTTCAAGCAGCTTCGCGAGGGGACTCACGCCGGATCACCATCGGGCCAAAGGGTTCGGGCTGGGTCAGCGTCAGGGTCCCACGCTTCGCCAGCTCCAGCAGGGCGATGAACGTCGAGAGCACGTCGACCAGGGTCGCCTGCGGGCCCACGGCGTCCGCCCACCCGAACGTCTCGCGTTCGGCGAGCAGCGCGTGCAGGCGGGCTGTGGCGCCTTCCACGTCGAGCGGCCGCGGCACCACGCGGTGCAGCGTCGGCTCGGGAATCAGCGCGATCACGCGCTCGGCGGCGGCGAGCAGCTCGTTCAGCTCGATGCGCAGCGGCGCCGGGGGAGCGTCGGGCGGCGGGGCCTCGTAGCCCCGGGCGTAGCGCTCGGCGCGGGCGCCGGCGGCGACGTGCATCCAGTCGACCAGCTCGCGGATCTGCTGGTACTCGAGCAGGCGCCGCACCAGCTCGGCACGCGGATCGTCCCACTCGTCGTCGCCCAGGCGGCGCGGCAGGAGCAGCTGCGCCTTGATCCGCAACAGGCGCGCCGCCATCTCGAGGTAGTCGGCGGCCTGGTTGAGTCCCAGATCGGCGATCACCGCGAGGAACTGGTCGGCGATTTTGGCGATCGGGAGATCGGTGATGTCGACTTCGTCTTCGCGAATCAGGTGCAGGAGGAGGTCCAGCGGGCCGGTAAACTTCTCCAGCTCGACGACGAACCCTCCGCCGCCGGCTTGGCCGGGCATCGCGGGTATCGACGCGGTCACAGGGCCCCCGGGATGAGGTAGCCGCCCACGATCCCCTGGGCGACCCCCATGAGGAGCCGGGCGGGCCACATGAACGCGTTCACCACGCCCGGCAGCAGCCAGACCACCAGCATGATCGGGATGATGCCCAGCATGTAGAGCTGCCGGAACCGTATCCCCGCCGCCGGGGGGAGCAGATGCTTGAGCACGTGGCTGCCGTCGAGCGGCGGAATGGGGATCAGATTGAAGAAGGCGAGCGCGGTGTTGATCCACATGCCGAAGTACATCATGCGCTGCACCACGGCGAGCGCGCTCGTCGTCCCGCCCAGGCTCCGGGCAATCAGCCCCACGGCGGCGAATCCGATCGCACAGAGCACGAACAGCACGAGGTTGGTGACAATCCCCGCGATCGAGACGATGATGTCGCCCGAGACGTAGTGGCGGTAATTGCGCGGATTGACGGGCACCGGCTTGGCGCCGCCGAAGGGCGGCCCCCCCATCGAGATCAGGATGATGGGCAGGAGGATCGTGAGGAACGGATCGATGTGTTTGAGGGGATTGAGCGTCAGCCGCCCCAGCATGTAGGCGGTGTTGTCGCCCTGACGGTAGGCTGCCTCGCCGTGCGCATACTCATGCGCGACGATGGAAAACAGCAGCACCGGGGCAAGCAGGAGGATGTCCTCGAGCCGCACGAGCTAAGATAACGTAGAGCCTTGACCCTCCGCAACTTACCGCCTAGGTTTTCGGCTCATGCCGAACATCAAATCCGCCAAAAAGGCGATGCGTCAGGCGAAAAGCCGGACGATTCGCAACAAGGCCCAACAGTCCTCGCTGCGCACCGCGCTGAAGCGCGTGCGCGCCGCCGCCACCGCTGATGCCGCCGCCGCGGCCTACAGGCTCGCCGCGCGTCTGCTGGACCGTGCCGCCCGCAAAGGCCTCATCCACAAGAACAACGCCGCCCGGCACAAGTCGCGCCTGGCGGCGATGGTGAAGAAGCTCCGCGCCAAGGCCTAAAGCGCGGCCAATTCCGCTCCGCAGCTTTCGCAGTACCACTCCGTCGCGACGTTCATCGTGCCGCATTCGCGGCACTTGAGCGTCTTCGCGACCTCCGCGTCGCCATCCTCCGTCTCGCCCGCACCGCTCAACGTCAATGGCTCGACCGGTTGGAACTGCGCGCCGCTCGCGCGCCGCGGCGAGGGAGTGTTCTTGTCGTCTTCCGTCACGGACTTGAGGAAGGCGAGCTCGTCGACGGGGGTCGACTTCTTGGGGTCGTCGCGCCGCGGCGGCGAGCCGATCCGGGATGCGGTGCCCGGCTTCGCCCGGACCATGGTGTCGAGCTCCGCGAGCCGCGTGAGGTCGCGCTCGACGTCGAGCAGCTCTTCACGCACCGCGCCCAGCTCCGCCAGAGCGTCCTTGTGGACCTGGGTCCACTGCGCCTCGTCGTACTCGCCCACGGCGTGACGCAGCTCGGTCTCGGCGAGCCGCTCGGCGGCCGCCTTTTCCTTCTTCTGGAGCTCGAGGAGGAATTCCTTGCGCTGGGCGACCAGCTGGCGGGCGGCGTCGGCGTGCGCCTTCAGCTCTTCGGTGACGGCCTGGAGGCGGGCCTCGTAGTCGGCCTTCACGCGCGTGCGCACGTGCTCCGGCGCCGAGTCCGCGGCCGCGGTGATGCGCGCGAGCCACGCTTCGTACTGCCGGCGTTCTTCCAGCAGCCGCTGAATGGCGGCCGTGCTCTTCGACGAACCTTTAGCCATTCCTCTCCCGGAGAGCTTCGAGTCTCGCAACGGCGGCCGCGTCGAGGGGCCGAACGTCCCCGATCGCGCGCGCGGCGACGAGAATCCGCGCCGCGTGCTCCAGACTCTCCATCCGGATCCACGCCTGATCGAGCGTCCGACCCATCGTCACCGCGCCGTGATTGGCGAGCAGCAGCGCATCCGCTCCGGCGAGGAACGGGACGATGCGGTCACCCAGCTCAGGAGTGCCGGGCATGCCGTACGGAACGATCGGCACGCGCCCGACCACGAAGATAAGCTCCG
>JAUYMC010000295.1 GCA_030699545.1 Gemmatimonadales bacterium
CCGCCCATCCGTTCCATCGCTTCGAGGCCGTTCTCCACGGCGACGACGTCGTGGCCTTCCCGCTGCAACAGCATCACCATCGCCTGACGGTTCACCGCGTCGTCATCCACCACCAGAATCCGCAGGTGGGGGAGGGGAGCGGCGTCGACCGCGGCCGGCGCATGCGCGCCGAGGACGCTGCGCGGCAGGGTGACGACGACTTCGGCGCCGGTCGTCCCGCCCCGCGGGCGCAGTCGCAGGCTGCCGCCGGCCGACTGCGCCAGCGCCCGGGCGAGCGCGAACTCCACTTCACCGCCGCCGCCGCTCTGCGTGAAGCGGAACGGCGACACCAGCCGCTGCTCGGCTTCGACGGCGAGGGGCGTGCCGGAGTCCCAGAGCGACAGGACGACCGACGGTCCCGTGTGAATCGCCTCGATGCGCAGCTCGCGGGGCTCGTTCGCGTCGCGCAGCCGGCGCAGCGAGAAGTCGAGCAGCTTGGTGAGCATTTCGCTCAGCTGGCTCATGGGGCACGAGACGAGCGGCAGGTCGGAGGGGACGGAGCGAATCAGCTTGATGCGGAGCTCGCGAAAGATGCTCTCACGGTCGGCGAGTACGCCGTTGATTACGACCGCGGCGTCACAGGGTTCGGCGGCACCCGCGGGATGCTCGGCCAGCTCGAGAAAGTGGCTCGTGATCTCGGCGGAGCGGCGCACCTCGCCGTGCAGCAGCACCAGCGCCCGGGCCCGCTCGGGATCGAGCGGGCTCCCGTGCAGCAGATCGGCCAGGGCGCCGATCGCCGCCAGACGGTTGTTCAGCGCGTTGAGCACGTTCGCGGACCCCTCATCGAGCACGACGTGCTTGACTGCGGGGAGGGGGGAGGGGGAAGAGGGGATGGGGCGCGCGGGGCGGGGCGCCGCCTGAGGCGCGGGCCGGCGCTGGCGACCGAGGACGTAGCCGAGCACGGCACCCAGGCCCGCCCCGAACCCGAAGGCCACCCACAGTTCCATAGCACAAAGGTACGCGTCCCGTTAGTTTTCCGCCCGAGCCCTGGTGGTGAAACTGGTAGACACGCTGTCTTGAGGGGGCAGTGCCGCAAGGCGTCCCGGTTCGAATCCGGGCCAGGGCATCAGGCTGACCCCTCCAACTCCATCCCTTCGCCCGGCATTCCTGGATCTGCTTCGCGTGCCGGGAGACGCCGCCCGCCAGTTCACGAGTCCTCCCGGAGGTGGTGAGTGGATGCGATCGCGGCCGCCCGATCGCGCAGCAACGTGCGCTCGCGGGTGTTCTCGGTCAGCGCCGCGGCGCGGGCGAGCTCGTCGTGTGCTTCACGATGGCGCCCCAGCTTCGCCAGCAAGTCCGCCCGCACGGCGGGCAACAGGTGATAACGCTCCAGCGCGCCCTCCGCCATCAGGGAATCCACCACTTCCAATCCGGCCGCCGGGCCGAACGCCATGCCGAGGGCCACGGCGCGATTCAGCGCCACGACGGGGGAGGGGAGGATCTGCACGAGCGCGTCGTACAACGCGACGATCTGCGTCCAGTCGGTCTCCTCGGCGCTGCGCGCGCGGGCATGGCAGGCTGCGATCGCCGCCTGGAGTCCGTAGGGGCCATACGCCCCGCCGGCGGTCGCTTCGATGCGCGCGAGGGCCGCGAGCCCGCGGCCGATCAGCACATGGTCCCAGCGGCCGCGGTCCTGATCGAGCAGCAGGATCGGCTCGCCGTTCGGCCCCACGCGGGCGCGCAGGCGGGACGCCTGGATCTCCATCAGCGCCACGAGGCCGTGCACTTCGGGCTCGGCCGTCATCAGCTCGGCGAGAATCCGGCCCAGGCGGAGCGCGTCCTCGCACAGGGCGGGCCGCACCCACTCGTCGCCGGCGGTCGCCGAGTAGCCTTCGTTGAAGACGAGGTAGATGACCTCGAGCACGGACGACAGGCGCGCCGCGAGATCGGGGCCGCGCGGGACTTCGAACGGAACCCGCGCGGCGGCGAGTGTCCGCTTGGCCCGCACAATCCGCTGCTGGATGGTCGGCTTCGCGGTCAGAAACGCCCGCGCGATTTCGTCGGTCGTGAGACCGCCCAGGAGCCGCAGCGTGAGGGCGACGCGCGCTTCGGTGCTCAGCACCGGATGACAGGCGGTGAAGATGAGGCTCAGGAGATCGTCGCCCACCTGGTCGTCGATCGCCGCCGCGAGGTCGGGCTCGGGACTCGTCTGCCGCGCTTCCAGCTCGCGGCCGAGCTGCTCGTGCTTGCGATCGGCCAGGGACCGGCGCCGCAGCGTGTCGATCGCGCGATGCTTGGCGGTCGCCATCAGCCATGCGCCGGGATTGTCGGGCACGCCGGACGCCGGCCACTGCTCGAGCGCGGCGACCAGCGCGTCCTGTGCCAGGTCTTCGGCCAGACCGACGTCGCGCACGAGGCGCGCCAGGCCCGCGATGAGTCTGGCGGATTCGATCCGCCAGACGGCATCGATGGCGCGCAGGGTGTCGGACACTACGGCGTGGCCTTCCGGGCGATCGCTTCGCGCTGGCGCGCTTCCTGGGCGCGCAGCTCGGGGGTGAACTCCGCCCCGAAGTCGTCGTCCTCGAACACCTGACGGATTTCCACTTCCCCTTCGCGGAATGGAATCCGCTTGGCCCACTCGAGCGCTTCGTCACGCGAGCGCACCTGCCAGATCCAGAACCCCGCGACGACTTCCTTCGCTTCCGTGAAGGGGCCGTCGATTACCGTGCGCTTGGTACCGTCGTAGCGCACCTTCATGCCCTTCGACGTCGCCTGCAGGCCCTCGCCCGCCAGCATGATCCCCGCCTTCACCAGCTGATCGTTGAACGTCCCCATCTCGGCGAGCTCTTCATGCGTGGGAAGCTTGCCCGCCTCCGAATTCTTGTCGCCTTTGACCATCACCATGAACCGCATCGTCGCCTCGCTTTCTGTTTCGGGTTGTCGAGCGGCCGTTTGCCGTCTCTAGGTACACGTCGAACCAGGGGAGGCGAAATCGACATGGGGCTAAGTCCTTGCCCCCCAGGTGGATGGAAGGCTATCGTTGGCGGCGGCGAGGCGGCCTTCGATGCGGCGGTGGAGGACGTGACCGCCGTGGCCCGCCGCCTGATCGACTCCCTCACCACCCACGCGCCGCGAAGCGATTCGCCTAGCCTGGGACGCCGATCTTCTCGCTGCGGGCCACGAGCTGCTCGGCGCTCATCCGCCTGGCCAGCGCGGGGAATGCCACCGTCGCGCCGCGCCAACGCAAGGCATCGACCTTCTCGAACAGCGGGGCGGTGGTGCGCAGCGTCGCGAGGTCCTTGAACAGCAGCGCCCGCTCACGATTCGCGCCAAACGCCTCGGCGGGAAAGTCCTCGAGCGGCCCGTAGCGATTCACGAGCTTGGCCGCCGTGACCTTGCCGATGCCGGGGAGCCCGGGATAGCCGTCGGCCGTGTCGCCGACCAGCGCCAGATAGTCGGGAATGCGCTCGGGATCGACGCCGAACTTTTCGCGGACGGCCGTCGCGCCGCGGATGACGCCGGTGCGCCGCTCGACCTGCACGACGCGATCACCCACGACGCATTGCGCGAGATCCTTGTCGGGCGTCCAGATGCAGACCTTTTCGACCTGCCGATCGACCGACGCGAGCGCCGCGGCGGACGCGAGCGCATCGTCGGCCTCCAGCTCCACCATCGGCCAGACGGCGACGCCCATCGCCGCGAGCGCGTCCTCGAGCGGATGGAATTGCGCGAGCAGCGCGCGCTCCACGCCGGCGCTCGTCTTGTAGTCCGGCCACAGCCCGTTCCGAAACGATTCGATGACGTGATCGGTCGCGACGCCGAGATGTGTCGCGCCCTGCTCGATCATCTGCAGGACGGTCTGCAGCACCCCGGCCACCGCGCCAAACGGCGGGTCCTCACCCTGGGTGAAGCGGCGCAAACCGTAGAAGTGGCGGAACAGCTCGTAGGTGCCGTCAACGAGGTGGACGATCACCCCGGAATGTTATCTTGGACCGCGATGGACGGAAACTCGATGGGCGATTGGTCGCTGATTGCCGGGACCTTTCTATTCTGCATCGGCAGTGCGGTGATTCCCGTCATGCACGCCGAGGCCTATCTCATCACCGTGTCGGCGCTGACGCCGCCCGCGCTGTCCGTGGCGCTGGTGATCGCCGCGACCATCGGACAGATGATCGGGAAAGTCGGCATGTACGCCGCGGGCCGGGGAGCGCTGCAATTGCCCGGCGAGCGGTGGAAGCGCCGGGTGGAGGCCGTGCACGCGCGCTATGAAGGTCACCAGGGCGTGGGCAACGGCCTGATCTTGCTGAGCTCGGCGACGGGGTTGCCGCCCTTTTACGTCATCAGCATTGCGGCCGGGGTCTTGCGCGTTCCGCTCGTGCCGTTCGTCGTGTTCGGCGCCGCGGGGCGGTGCATCCGATTTGCCCTCGTGGTCTTCCTGCCGCAGGCGATCAAGCTGCTGTAGCGACGATACGGACCCGTGTTCCCCACGGGTCGGCGGCGGTCCATCCTCCGGGCGTTGCGTCGGCGGCGTGACCGGCATCGCGCAGACTGCGCGCCGCGGCCGCGGCCGCCGCGGAGTCCGGTACGACGAGCTCCCAATCGAGCAGGCGCGCCTGGTCTTCCGCCGCCGCCGGACCGGGCGACCAGACGTTGGTGCCCAGGTGATGGTGGTAACCGCCGGCGGCGAGGAACAGCGCGCCCGGATAGCTCCACACCATGCGGTCCAGACCCAGCGCACGATGATAGAAGGCCTCGGCGGCCGCGAGATCGCCGACGTGGAGGTGGATATGGCCCATCCGGGTCCCCGCCGGCATCCCCCGCCACGGCGCCCCGTCGCCGGCGGCGATGACGCTCTCGATGTCGAGCGGGTCGGTCGCCATGGCGATTTCCCCATCCTTCAGGCGCCACGAGTCGCGAGGGCGGTCGGCGTAGACTTCGATGCCGAGGCCGTCGGGGTCGGAGAGATAGAACGACTCGCTGACGAGGTGATCCGCCGTGGCGACGCGCAGCCCGGCCCGCAGGATGTGGGTAGCAAAGCGGCCCAGCGCGGCGCGGTCCGGCAGGAGGATCGCGAAGTGGTAGAGACCGTACTCCCCCTGCGCCGCGCGCGCCCCTTTGCGCTCGTGGAGGTGGATCAACGGTGCCGGTGATCCCCGGGCGAGGAGCCCGGCGGCGCCGTCGTCCTGCTCGCGGGCGAGCAGGCCGAAGACCCGGTCGTAGAACGCCACGGACCGCTGGACGTTCGCGACCTGCAGCCGGACGGCGCCGACGTGTGTGGCGTCGGGGAGCCGGTATGTTGGAGGCGCGATTCCGTTGGGTTGCGACATGGGCCTCCGGGAGAATCAGGTCCTCAGCATCCACAACGGCCAGCGCCCACCAGCGCTGGCCGTTGTGCGTCAGCGGCTACAGCTTCAACGTCGTCGGATCCTGATAGATCATCAGGTGCGCGTACGGCGTTCCCGCGAACATGATGTACGTCGCGCCCGTGGCCTTCGTTGGGAGGCCGCTCGTGGCATCCATGGGCCAGAGCAGCATCCAATGGGGCGGTTCCTGCACCATCTTCGTGTTCGCGCCCGGGGCCATGACGATCTCGCCGTCCGGCGTCTCGTAGTGCATCCCGCCCGCCGCCATATAGGCAATCCCAGGCGCGGTGCTCGTGGGTTTCGGCTGGCCGGTGAAGGCGTCCGCGAGAAACTGCCATCCCTGCGCGTCGGCGCAGAAGGGCGCATCGGAGCCGTCGGGGATCAGCGAGCACGTGAAGCCGTTGGTGCCTTGGCGCACGACATGCACGGCCTTTCCCGCGGCGTCGATATGGGCGATGGCGGCATTGGCGCTGATCGTCGCTGGCGCACCCATCTGGGCCTTGCGGGCGAAGTCCGGCGGGATCTGCGCGACGGCGAGGGTGGGCAGCGCAGCGAGCGCGATACCGCTGCCGAGGAGCGAGAGCATTCTCATGGGATTTCCCTGAAGAGGTGAGCGGGATAAGATACGGTCCGCCGGCCCGCGCGCGAGGCCAGCACGTCGCTACGTTAGTGGCCTTCGCCACCGTAGCTCGGTGTTGGCACCACCATTGGCGCCACGCCGCGCAACCCCGGACGGTGCACCGACCTGAAGTTAGGGGGGACTACGGCCCGCTTGTCGCGGCGGACACGGAACATCCCCGAAAGAGCAGAACACGCAGCAGTCGCCCGGCCTCGGGCGCAGCACGCGACCGCAGCCAGGGCACTCGTAGGAGTACACGCACGCGTCCGTGGGCATTGTTTGTATGGTCGCGCGCCCGCAGAACGGACACACGAGTGTGCTGCTCAAGATTGGCATGGACGGCCAGTCACCACGCGGCTCTCACGGTTGTGCGGCATGATCGTGCCGTGCCGACGGTAAGGTCGCGTTTGTGTGCGCGGTCCGGAATCCCAGCTCGTGCCGGGCCGCCGCCGCGATGTCGGAAATCTGGCGCGGTCCCGCATATCCGATCCACCGCCGCGCGATCCGCCCGCTGCGATCCACAAGGATTGTGTATGGTAGCCCCGGGTAATGGAGCACCCCGCGTCCCTCGCCGGCGGCGAGGGCTACTGGTGGCGCGAGTCTCCTGGCATCGAGCCAGCGGCGCGCATCCTCTTGGTTCAGGTCCTCGTTGACCGTGAGCAGCGCGAGACCGGAGTCGCGCAGTGATGTCCAGAGCCCGACCAATTCCGGCATTTCCTCGCGACAGGGCGCGCACCAGCTCGCCCACGCGTTCACGATCGTCACCCGACCGCGGAGCGCACCCTCGGTGACGCGGCCGCCGTCCGGTTGGGGCCAATTGAACGCCGGAACGGCCGGGCGCTCCGCGCCCTCGACCCGCGCCAGGAGCCGCGCCGCGGGAATCAGGTCGATGCGCCCCGCGGGCGTGACCACGATGGTCGGCAGAATCGTCGGGAGGAAGAAGGTCCCGAGGCTCCGCCCGTCGGCGGGGTCGAGCACGTCGAGCCGCGAACGGCTGAGGGTCGTATCAGCCGTGCTCAGGACATACAGGCGCCCATCGGGACCGAGCGCGAGGCCGAGATTGACCGGGAAGTAGTTGAGCACCGGTCGGTGGTCTCGCAGCTCAAAGCGCGGGTCGGGCGTTTCCCGGGGGAGGCCGCGGCGCAAGCTCCACAGTGTGTCGCCAGCCGCGCCGAAGGCGACCACCTCGTCCCGCACGAGCGGCGCGAAGAAGGTCCGCGAACCCGCACGCGCGGCGTGCCCGGCGTTCGCCAGATCGGTAAGGAGGACGTGCGCGGGCCGCCTTGCGATCCCGTAGCTGTGCACGCCACGCCCGAACGTGTCCATGACCGCAACCGGTGCCGCAGGCGAGGTATCAAATGCGAACGGGAAGCCCTGCGATGCCCGGACCAGCGTGAGCCGGCCGTCGTGGCCAACGTCCCCGATGGCCGGCAGTCGGAACGGTGTCCCCAGCCGCTCGGCGATGCGAGACTCCGCCGTGACTCGCAGTAGCCGGCCGGTGCCGTCCACGACCCACACCCCGCCGTCTCCGGCGGGTGCTGCGCTCACGATCGAGGCGATGTCGCCCGGCAGGGCGGCCTCTCGCACGCGTAGCCGGTCGTCCACCAGCAGGACGCGGCCGGCCGAGTCGCGGACTGCCACGCTCTTTCCGCCCGGGACGCTCGTGCGGCCGTCGAGCCAAAGCACCCGTCCGCGCGCGGGCAGCTCGGCGTCGAGAGCCAGCGTCGGAACACCGGGTCGCGACGCGCCCGTGC
>JAUYMC010000310.1 GCA_030699545.1 Gemmatimonadales bacterium
CGCGCCGTGGACGGGAGGCCCACCGCCTACCTGTGCCGGCGCTACGTGTGCGAGACGCCGACCACCGATCCTGCCGACCTCGCCCGGCGTCTCGAGCCCGGGGTATAATCCAGCGGCTGCTCGATGCGTGTCACGGTGAACGGCAAGCCGATGGAGATCCCCGACGGGCTCACGGTCGAGGGGCTGCTCGATCATCTCCGGATCCGGCGGGAGTACACGGCCGTGGCGCTCAACCGCGAGGTCACCGCCAGGTCCACCTACGCCGAGACCAGGCTTCACGACGGCGACACGGTCGAGATAGTGCACCCGATGGGTGGCGGGTAGCGGCGAGCCAGGAGGCAGGTATGTACGATACATCGCTGTGGCTGGGGGGCAAGGAGTTCAAGTCCCGGCTCATCGTCGGCACCGGCAAGTACCCCTCGTTCGAGAGCATGCGCGAGGCGCTGGAGGCCTCGGGCGCGGAGATCGTCACGGTCGCGGTGCGGCGCGTGAACCTGCCGGGGCAGGGGGAGTCGCTTCTCGACTTCATCGACACCAAGCGCTACACGCTCCTGCCGAACACCGCCGGCTGCTACACGGCCGACGAGGCGATCCGGACTTGCTATCTCGCGCGGGAGGCCGGGCTCGGCACGCTCGTGAAGCTCGAGGTGATCGGCGACTCGCGGACGCTCTTCCCGGACGTCGAGGGCTTGCTCGAGGCGACCCGCAGGCTGGCCCGCGAGGGCTTCAGCGTGCTGCCCTATACCAACGACGATCCGGTGACCTGCAAGAAGCTCGAGGATGCCGGAGCGGCCGCGGTGATGCCGCTGGGCGCCCCAATCGGCTCGGGCCTCGGCATCCGCAACCCGTACAACATCAAGCTCATCCTCGAGGCGGTGACGGTGCCGGTGATCGTGGACGCCGGCGTCGGCACGGCCTCCGACGCCGCCATCGCCATGGAGCTCGGCTGCGACGGGGTCTTGATGAACACGGCCATCGCCTCGGCCAAGGACCCCGTGGCCATGGCCACGGCCATGAAGCTCGCCGTGGAGGCGGGGCGCCTGGCCTTCAAGGCCGGCCGCATCGGCAAGAAGCTCTACGCGACCGCGTCTTCGCCCATCGAGGGCGTCCCCGACTGGAGCACCAGCTGAGAGGGAGCCGACGAGCCGAGGGAATGGCGTGGACTTCGCGCTCTATCTCGTCACTGATCGATGGGTCGTCAGGCGGCCGCTCGTGGACAGCGTGGAGGAGTGCCTGGGCGCCGGGCTCAGGGCGGTGCAACTCCGCGAGAAGGACTTGCCGGTGCGCGACCTGCTCGGGCTTGCCTCGCCGCTGCGTGAGGCCACGCGGCGCCACGGGGCGCGGCTCCTGGTCAACGACCGCGCCGACGTCGCCTTCGCCGTCGAGGCCGACGGCGTCCAGCGCACCCATGACTCGCTTCCTGTCGCGGCGCTGCGCGCCGTCGCTCCCCCCGGCTTCCTGATCGGGGCCTCGGTGCACTCGCTCGACGAGGCGCGGGAGGCCGCGGGCCAGGGTGCCGACTTCCTCGTCTTCGGCCCCGTGTTCGAGACGCCCTCCAAGCGCGCCTACGGCCCACCTCAGGGGATCGAGTCCCTCCGCAGAGTCGCCGCCCAGGTCGCTGCCCCGGTGATCGCCATCGGCGGGATCACTCCCGGCCGCACGCGCGAGGTGCTGAAGGCCGGCGCGACGGGAGTCGCGGTGATTTCCGCCATCCTCGGCGCCGAGCGGCCGGCGGAGGCGACGAAGGCCTTCCTCGACGCGCTGGGTCGCGCCTGATGCCGCCCTCCATCCTCGTCGTGGGCGGCGGCATCATCGGCTGCGCCACCGCCTATGAGCTCGCCAAGGCCGGCTGCCGGGTCACCGTGCTCGAGCGGAATACTCCGGGAGGGGAGGCCTCGGGGGCCGCGGCCGGGCTCCTCGCCCCGCTCGGCGAGTCCAGGGAGCCGGGCCCGTTCCAGACGCTGGCTGTCGAGAGCTGGCGGCTCTATCCCAAGGTCGTCGAGGAGCTCGAGGCCGTCACCGGGATGAACGTCCAGTACGTGACCGCCGGCACCGTCTATCCGCTTCTGGGCGGACCGGAGATCGAGGCCGCGCGCGAGCGCATGACCTGGCCGCTGGCCCGGGAGCTCGGCGTCGAGGTACTCGAGGGCGCGCGCCTGCGGGAGCGCGAGCCGGCGCTGGCGGACGACATCCCCGCCGCGCTTTTCGTCCAGGGGGACCACTGGGTGAACAATGAGCGCCTCGTGGCCGCCTATGCCCAGGCCGCCGCCGGGCGCGGTGTCGTGATCAGGAGCGGAGTCGAGGTGAGCGAGATCCTGGTCGAGGCGGGCCGGGTGCGTGGCGTCGTCGCGGGGGGCGCGCGCCTGGAGGCCGATGCCGTGCTGCTGGCGGCGGGCGCCTGGTCGGGTCAGCTCATGGTCTCGCGGCGCGGGACCTCGCGAGGCGAGAGGCTTCCCGTGGAACCGGTGCGCGGTCAGATCCTTTGCGTCTCCAATTCGCCGCCGCTTCTGGGGCATGCCGTCCACGGGCGGAGCGTGTACCTCGTCCCGCGCCCGTCGGGAGAGCTGCTGGTAGGGGCCACGGTGGAGCACGTGGGCTTCGCGAGAGAGGTCACCGACGAGGCGATCGAGCGCCTCATCGACGAGGCCGTGTCGCTGGTGCCCGGGATCGGCGCGCGCGCGCTGCTCAGCTCGTGGTGCGGCTTCCGCCCCTGGGCGCCGGACAGCCTGCCCATCCTCGGCCCCTGGCCGGGCGTGGACGGGCTCTTCGTCGCCACGGCGCATTTCCGCAACGGGATCCTGCTGGCGCCCATCACGGCGCATCTCGTGGGCCAATGCGTGCTGGCGGGCCGCGCGCCGGCCCTGCTCGGCCCATTTCTCCCTGACCGCTTCTTCCCTGCCACGCCGTAGCAAGCGAGAGGAGCCCCGATGCCAACCCGTGAGGACGTCAAGCGCAGCGTGTGCGAGGCCATAGACAGGCGCGCGGAGAAGATCATCGCCGTGGGCGAGAGCATCCGCCGCA
>JAUYMC010000304.1 GCA_030699545.1 Gemmatimonadales bacterium
AGCGTTGCAGCACCTGTCATGCGCAGGAGAGCTGTCTCGCCTGTCACGCGCAGTCGCAGCGGGTCTCCGTGGCGCTCCATCCGGCCGGCCCGGGCCGCGCGGTGGGGGCGCAACCGACCCGGGCGCCGCCGCTCTCGCATCGCGATAATTTCGTGCGCCGGCACAATGCCGTGGCGTCGGCGGCGCCGTCGAGCTGCGCCGGCTGCCATGTGCGGACCGATTGCATGAATTGTCACCGCTCGGCGGCGGGCGCGGGTCCGGGATACCATCCCGCCGACTTTTTGACCAGGCACCCGGCGGCGGCGTACGCGCGGGAATCGCGCTGTGCCGATTGCCACAGCACCGGGGGGTTCTGCCAGGCCTGCCATGCCGCAGCCGGTTTGGGCGCTCAGGGTCCGTTGCGCTCCGGCTATCACGACGCGAGCCGGACGTTCAGCGCCGGCCACGGCGATGCGGCGCGCCAGAGCCTCGAGAGCTGTACCGCCTGCCACGTGGAGCGGGATTGCCTCAGCTGTCATTCGGCCATCGGCGGGCGCCGGTTCAATCCGCATGGACCGGGATTCGATGCGGCCCGCATGCGCCGCAAAAACCCCGAGATGTGTACGGTCTGTCACGGAACCGCAATTCCGGGAGGCGATTGAATGACGATGGATTCTGGGCGGCGTGCGTTCCTGCGGTGGGCGACTGCCATCGGCGGCTTTCTCTCGCTCCTGTTCGCGGGCGTCCCCGCGGCCCGCGCCTTCCTGTCGCCGGCGTTCCGGCGCACACGCGAAGAGAAGTGGATCCGCCTCGGCGAAGTGGACCAGTTCGACCCTGAGGTGCCGACCAAGGTGGACTTCGTGGACACGGTGAAGGACGCATGGGTGGAAACGCGGCGCCTGCGCAGCGTCTGGATCTATACCGAGGACGGCGAGACGTTCCGCGTCTATAACGGACGCTGCACCCACCTTGGCTGCAACTACTTCCTCGATGAGGATAAAGGGGTATTCCAGTGCCCCTGCCACACGGGGTTCTTCGATCTCAAGACAGGAGCCGTCCTCGGCGGACCACCGCCGCGGCCGCTCGACACCCTCGACGTCAAGATCGAAGACGGAATCCTCTATGCGCGATACCAGGATTTCCATCTCGGCGTCTCCGACAAAGCGGCGGTCTGACCCATGGGCATCTTCCGCTGGCTCGATGAGCGGCTCGATCTGGTCCGGGCCAAACGCGACCTCCTCGATCGAGAGGTCCCTGACCGGCTGACCTGGTGGCACACCCTCGGCAGCGCCACGCTCACGGTATTCCTGGTGCAGGTGATCACGGGCACGGTGCTCGCCACGTACTACTCCGCGTCCCCCGATCACGCGTACGAAAGCATTCAGTACATGGAGCGCGAGGTCGCGAGCGGTGCCCTGCTCCGGGGCGTCCATCACTGGGGCGCGAGCGCGATGGTCATCCTGATCCTCGCGCACATGATCCGGGTCTTCTCCGTCGGCGCGTACAAGTATCCGCGCGAGATCAACTGGGTGCTGGGCGTGGGCCTGTTCCTGATGGTGATGGGGTTCAGCTTCACCGGCTACCTGCTGCCGTGGGATCAAAAGGCGTATTGGGCGACCGCCGTGGGCACGAACATCGCCGGCACGACGCCGGTGCTCGGCGCCGCGCTGGTCGCGTTGCTGCGCGGTGGGTCGGAGCTGGGAGCCGCGACGCTGGCGCGCTTCTATGCCTTCCACGTGCTGTGGCTGCCGCTGCTCCTGACGATGCTCGTCGCGCTGCACATCATCGTCGTCGTGCGCCAGGGCATTGCCGCGCGGCCGCGCGACCTCGAAACGGGCGCCCCCCCGACGACGAAGGATCCGCAGTACCCTGGGTACTATCGCCAGGCGTACGCCGCGAGCAAACGCGGCGGCCTGCGGTTCTGGCCCGACATTCTCGGCAAGGACGCGATCGTCTCCGCCGCCACCGTGCTCCTGATTCTGCTGCTCGCCGCGGCGTTCGGCGCGCCACTCGAAGGTCCGGCCGATCCCACCGACACGGCGTATGTCCCGCGGCCGGAATGGTACTTCCTGCCGATCTATCAGCTGCTCAAGCTGGTCCCAGGCTCGTTTGAAGCCGTGATCGCGGTGGGCGTGCCGACGATCCTGCTCATCGTCCTGGTCGGTCTGCCCTTCTTCGATCGCGGCAGCCGGCGCAACCTGCTACACCGGCCTTTGGCGCTCGCGGGGCTGGCGGTGTTGCTGGCGGGGTCGGGCTTCCTGATCGGCGCCGCCGGGCGGGCGCCCGAGACGCCGGTGGACGACAGCGCCAATCTCACCTCGGTGCAGCGCGCGGGGCGTTCGCTGTATCAGTCACAGCAGTGCGCCGGGTGTCACCTGATCGCGGGACATGGAGGCGAATCGGGGCCCGACCTCACGACGGTCGGCCTGCGGCACTCGGCGGGGTGGATGCACAGCTTCCTCGAATCGCCCGCCCGCTTCCATGAGGAATCCCGGATGCCGGCCTACGGCCCGCCCACGCTGTCGCATCAGGAAATCGAGGAGCTGGCGCAGTACCTCGCGACGCTACGCGGGCGGGATGGCGCGACCGCCACCCCGCAGTTCTACGACACCTTCCCGCCGCCGCGGCGGCCTTAAGAGCCGGGAGGGGCGGAGGCGCCGAACGTCTTGATGTAGGCGGCGACCGCCTGCATCTCGGCGGGGGACAGCCGGTCGGCGAAGGCCTTCATGTCCTTCCCTTTGCCGTGCCGAAGCACCGCGACGATCGAATCGGCCGCCAGGTCGCCGAACGCCGTGAGCGCCGGATACACCGTGACCATGCGCGCGGGCGGCGTTCCCTTGGCGCCATGACACGACCGGCAGTGCTGCCGGTACAGCGCCGCACCGTCGGGCTCTGTGGCGGCAGCCTGCGCCGCTGCGCCCGTCGCCCACACGCTCAACGCAAGAATCACTGTCATCGTACGACGCATACACGCTCCATGAACGAGTGCACTAACGTTACACCCTAAATTTCACCTGCGAGGGAACGAAGAGAGTCCCAAGCAGAGATGAGGAGGGCTTCATGAAGCCCTCAGAATGGCTTGCTGAGCGCGCCCATAGCCTGGTAGGGTGATCCCGGTCCCCCCACTGCGCGTCACGCTCGTCGGCGCCCCGAACGTCGGCAAGAGCGCCCTTTTCAATCGGCTGACCGGCCGCTACGTCACCGTTTCGAATTACCCCGGGACCACGGTCGAAGTCAGCCGCGGTCAAGGGATGCTCGATGACCGCACGGCGGAGATCATCGACACCCCAGGGATCTACTCGCTGCTCCCGACCAGCGACGACGAGCGGGTCGCCCGCCGAGTCCTGCTCGATGGCACGACCGACGTCGTGGTCCATGTCGTGGACGCCAAGAACCTGCCCCGGATGCTGAGCCTGACGCTCCAGCTGCTCGAGCTGCGGCGTCCGCTGGTGTTGGCGTTGAACATGATGGACGAAGCCGAGCGGATCGGCCTGCACATCGATCGCGCACGGCTCGCTGCGGAGCTTGGCGTCGAGGTGATTCCCCTCGTGGCGGTGACCGGCGCTGGCATTCCGGCATTGCGCGACGCCGTCGCGCGGGCCGGACGTGGGGAGACGCGGGTGCCGCTGCCGCCCGTGTACGGCAATGGGGTGGGAACGGCGCTGCGTTCGCTGCGCCAGCAG
>JAUYMC010000311.1 GCA_030699545.1 Gemmatimonadales bacterium
GCGCATGCTCGACCGGTTCCTGGTTATCGCCGAGGCCAACGGGCTGCCGGCCGCACTGGTCGTGAACAAGGTGGATCTCGATCGCGCCGCCGTCGACCCGCTGACCCGCCGCTACGGACCGGCGGCGTATCAGGTGCTGCCGACGTCGGTCCGGACCGGCGAAGGACTGCCGGCGTTGCGCGATTTGCTGCGGGGGCGGCATTCGGTGTTCACCGGCGCGTCGGGCGTGGGAAAGTCCAGTCTCCTGAACGGGCTCGAGCCGGGATTGAAGCTGCGCGTCGGCGCGATCAGCGAGAAATGGCGGACCGGCAAGCATACGACGACCGCGGCCGAGCTCGTCCCGATTGCCGGCGTGGGATACGTCGTCGATACGCCCGGTCTGCGCGAGGTCGCGGCGTGGGGCATCGACCCCGACGCGCTCGGCGCCTGCTTTCCGGAGTTCCGGCCGTATCTCGATCAGTGCCGCTTCGACAACTGCCGGCATCTCGCGGAGCCGGGGTGCGCCGTGCGCGCGGCGCCGGCCGGCGCCATCGATCCCGACCGGCTGGTATCGTACGAGCGGATCTACGAGGAGGTCAGCGAGCCTTCTTGGTCCAGCGGCCGGCGTCGCGGGCGGTGACCTTCTCCATCGTGCGGCGGAACGCGTCGTCCAGATCGATCTGCTGGGCGTTGGCGAGGCAGATCACGACGAAGAGAATGTCGCCAAGCTCGGCGGCCATCGATCCCGCCGGCTCATCCGCCTTCTTGTGCTTGGGACCGAACTGATGGTTGACCTCGCGGGCCAGCTCGCCCACTTCCTCCGCCAGCCGCGCGACATTGGCGAGGGGCGGAAAGTAGCCCTCCTCGAACTGTCCGATCCACGCGTCCACCGCCTGCTGCGCATCACGAAGACTCATGGGCTCCTCTGATCTCGTCGCGCCGTTTCGAGGCGAGCGCTATGCGGTGTCTCCCGCGGCGCAGCTCAGCCGGCTCATCGCGCCCCCCTACGACGTCATCGACCCGGCCGACCGCGCCCGGCTCGCGGCGCTCGACGACCACAATATCGTGCACATCATGCTGCCGGAAGCGCCGGCCGGCGCTGCTTCGGAGGAGCGCTACGCCGCCGCCGCCCGCCGGCTGGCCGAGTGGCGCGCCGCCGGCATCCTCGTCCGGGATGCGGAGCCCGCCGTGTACGTGCTGGCGCAGGACTTCGTCCTTCCCGGCGGGGAGCGCCGCAGCCGGTGCGGCGTATTCGCCGCGGTGGCGGCGGAGGGCTACGGCCCGCGGCGGGTGCGGCCGCACGAGCATACGCACGCGGGACCCAAGGCCGACCGGCTCGCGCTGCTGCGCGCAACGCAGACCAATATCGAATGCATCCTGCTAATCGCGCCGGATCGCGATCGCGCGCTCGCCAACGCGATTTCCGCCACGGTGCGCGGTGTGCCTGACGCGTCTGCCGAGCTCGGCGGCGTGGGCATCCGTCTCTGGGCCGTTCGTGACCCGTCCCGGTTCCCGCTTCCCCCGTCCCCGCTGTATATCGCCGACGGTCACCACCGCTACGAGACGGCGAGCGCGTACGCGGAGGAGCATCCGGCCGCCGACCGGATCCTCTCGCTCATCGTGCCTGCCGGAGATCCCGGTCTCGTCATCCTCCCCACGCATCGCGTGATCTTCGGCGCCGGCCGCGCGCTCGACCCGTTGCTCGCGCGCTGGCGGCAGTGGTTCGACATCGCCGCGGTGCCGGACGGCGAGGACCCGGTCCGCCATCTCGCGTCTCTGGGCCGGACGCGGACCGCGTGTCTCGTGGCGGATGCGACGCGCCTGCTGGCGCTGCTGTTGCGCCCCGGCGCCGTGCTGGACCGTCTGCCGACGCTGGCGCACAGCGAGGCCGTCCGCGAGCTCGACGTCGCCCGGATCGAAAGTCTCGTGGTCAAGGAAATCCTCGGCGCGTCGAGCTCGACACCGATCGTGCGCTATGTCTCGGATGCGCGGGATGCGCTGGAGGCGGTCCGGCGGGGCGGCGCGGCCGCCGCGGTGCTGCTCAATCCGACCCGCATCGAGCAGGTCTTTGCGGTGGCGGATGCCGGCGACGTGATGCCGCCCAAGTCGACGTTCTTCGTTCCGAAAGTGCCGAGTGGGCTAGTCGTGCGGCCCGTGACGTAGCGCCGCGATCAGGGCCTTGCAGAACTGCGGGAGATCGGCGGGCGTGCGCGACGAAATGAGATTGCCGTCCACGACCACGGCGCTGTCTTCCCACACCACGCCGGCGTTTTCCATGTCGTCTTTGATGGCGCGGACGCTGGTGGCGCGCTTGCCCTTCAGAATCTTCGCGGAGATCGGCACCCAGCCGGCGTGACAGATGAAGGCGACCGGTTTCCCGGCCTGATAGATCTCGCGCGTGAGCTGGAGCACTTTCTCAAAGCGGCGCAGCTGGTCGGGCGCGAACCCTCCGGGAATCACGAGCCCGTCGAAGCGTCCCGCGTCGATCTGATCGACGTGGGTATCGACGGTGACCGGATAGCCGCGCTTGCCCTGATACGTCTGCTCGCCGATCCCCGCGACGGTCGTGCTCGCGCCTTCCTCTTCCAGCCGGATCTTGGGATACCACAGCTCGAGGTCTTCGTACTGCGGGCCGGCAAAAAAGAGAATGTGCTTGCCGTTGAGACTCATGGCCGGAACCTATATCTTCGCCCTCGATGAGTCCACGGGCGCGCCAGCAGATTCTCGACAATCTCGACGGCATCTACCGCGAGGCGTACGAGCGCGCCAAAGCGGCCAAAGACGAGCGCCGGATGGCGGATCTCGACGCCGCGTATCAGCGGGAACAGCTGCTGCTCGAAGTGTTGCTGGATATTCGGGACGGATTGCCCGCGGCGCCGTCCACCCAATCGCGGGATCCACTGGCGAGCCTGGAGGCGCTGCGCCGTCTCACCCGGAGTACTTGAAGCCCGCCTCCTCCAGCGTCAGCGCCTTCCCGTCGGTTTCCACTCCCGCCGCCACGACCTCTCCCAGCACCAGCGTGTGATCGCCGGCCGGGAGCGTCGCCACCACGCGGCACTCGACCCAGCCCAGGCAATCGGCCAGTACCGGCGTTTGTGACACCGGCGCGGGTTTGGTCTTGATGCCCTTGAGCTTGTGGGGTGCCTGGTCCGACGTCCGGCCCAGCTTGCCCGCGAGGTCACGCTGCCCCGTGCGGAGCAGGTTGATCGCGAAGTGATGGGCGTCCCGGATCATACCGATGGTTTTGGAGGTGTTCTCGATGGCGACGGCCACCATGGGCGGCTCGAACGCCGCCTGGGTCAACCAGTTGGCGGTCATGCCGTGCTCGTCTCCGTCGTGGGCGACGGTGACGGCGTAGAGGCCATAGGGGAAGTGGCGCAGGACGGTCTTTTTGGCGGCCTGGTCCATGAGCAGAATATAGGGGTGTAGATTCGGTTTCATCTTACCCAGGAGAACGGCCATGCTCCTCCCGCGCCGCATGGGTTTGGGCATTTTGTGCATCCCCGCTGCCCTCGGGGGCTCCGCTCCAGACACGGAATATCTCGACCGCTATGGTGCGCTGATCGGAATTCGCCCGGACCCAGGCAAGGTGGCGACGGTGTCGGGCCTCGTTCTGCGCCGCGATATCGGCGAGCTGACGCTGGAATACGGCACGCTCTATCTGCTCACGCCCGTCGACGGGCGGACCGTCGGGGCGGTATTCGAGGGGGCGGCGCGATTCAGGATGACTCCCGCGCTGGCCGTCGAGCGCGCGCAGCTCGCGCGATACACCGGCGCCGCGACGCTCGACGACTCAGTCTCCCGCGTCGTTCTCCTGTTCTCCGATTCCACGCCCGTGCAGCTCGCCGCTCTGCCGTTCGCGGCGGGGCGGATCCCGCCGAGTATCGAGCACAGTGTGCGGAGCCTGATCGACGGGCTGAAGGGCGACGAAGACGGCGTGTTCCCGGAATCGATCGTCGGCCCGCTACTCGATAACGAGGTCAACGGGCACTTTCTGGCCCACCTCACCCGCCGGCGTGGCGACCCGCTCATCTTCGAGTACAACCCCGATTTCGCCGAACCCGTCCAGATGCACCGACCCGTCAGGAAGCTCTGGTGGCGGACGAATTGGGCCGTATTCCTCCAGTCCCCGCCCGGCGGCTCGTTCCCCAACGCCGAACGATCCGGATGGGAGTGGCAGTACCGCCATCGTTTGACGATCCCGCGCTATCACCTGGCTGTCGCGATGAAACAGACGGGCGGCGCCGATCTCGACTTCACGGCCGTCGCGACGTTCACGGGGACGGCCGCGGAGTCCATCGGTCCATGGCTGCGCTTCGGGCTGCATCCCAAGCTGACAGTGGATTCGGCGCGCGTCAGGAATCTGCCCACGACGGCGTTTTTTAAGGCGAAGGAGGACGGCGTATTCTGGGTCAGGACGGCGCGGCTTGCCGCGAACGACACGGTCACGATCCAGCTGTTCTACCACGGCAACCTCATCGATCGCTACGGCGACTGGTTCTATATCGATCCATCCGCCGACTGGTGGCCATCGAACCGCCAGGGACGCGATTGGGCGATGTTCGACATCACGTACGACAGCCCAAGTTTTTATCCGATGGCGAGCATCGGAACCCGCACCGATTCGAGCGTCGCGGGGCGCGTCATGACTACTCGCTGGGTCACGGATCGCCCCTCATCATTCGCGACGTTCAACCTGGGACTGTTCGATCCGCTGCGCGTTCAGTACGAAGGCGCGCCCGGCATCGAGGTGCTGGTCTCGGAGGAGGCGCACCGGACCCTCCGGCGTCAGTTCGAGGCCCGGGGATTCTATTTGCCGCGCCAGAGCAAGATGCGGGAAGCCGTCGCCGTCGATGTGTCCAACAGTCTCAAGCTGTTCACCCGCCTGTTCGGCGCGCCGGCCGACTCGAGCTTCTTCGTCACCGAGATTCCGTACGCGATGGGCGTGTCGTTCCCGGGCATCATCCATCTGTCCTGGGAAACCTTCCAGAACACGTCGCTCGACGGCTTCGATGAATACTTCCGGGCACACGAAGCGGCGCACCAGTGGTGGGGCAACGCCGTGCGTCCCGCATCATACCGCGATGCGTGGCTCGCCGAAGGGCTCGCCACCTTCTCGGGGTTGTGGTACGTCCAGAGCGTCCGCAAGCGCAACGACGAGTATTTCAAGTTCCTGGATCGCTACGCCACGAACGTCCGCGATCTCAGCGACGATGTGGGCGCCATCTGGCTCGGCCGCCGCAACTGGGAGCCGCGCTCGCCGGGATATCACGTTGTAACGTATGAAAAGGGCGCATGGGTCTTTCACATGCTGCGCACGCTGATGCTCGATCTGCGCACGCGCAGCGAAGAGCGCTTCACGGAGATGTTGCGGGATTACCACCAGACCTTTGCGGGGCAGGCGGCCTCGACACACGACTTCCAACGCGTCGTCGAGCGCCATGCCGGCATTCCGATGGACTGGTTCTTTGATCAATGGGTGCATGGCACCGCGCTCCCCCGCTACCGCGTGGCGTGGAAGAGCGAGCCGGCCGACGGAGGTCGGTTCCGCGTGCGCCTGCGCGTGATCCAGGAAGGCGTGCCGCCGGATTTTCAGGCGCCCGTCCTGGTTTCCGCCGACCTCGGGTCGAATCGTTTCGCACACTTTCGCGTGGCGGTGAACGGCAACGAGCGGGAGTACCTGGGCCCCCTGCTGCCCTCCGAGCCGCGCACCATCACGTTCAACGAGCTCCAGAGCGTCCTGGCCGACGTGAAGATGGAGCGTTGGTAGCATATCTTTGAGGCATGGCGACCCGTACCAAATCCCGCGCGGCCAAAAGCGCGTCCGCCCTGTCCAAGACCGATCTGCTCGAGATCTACCGACTGATGCTGCTGTCACGCCGGCTCGACGACAAAGAGATCCAGCTTAAGCGGCAGAACAAGATTTTCTTCCAGATCTCCGGCGCCGGTCACGAAGCGGTGCTCGTGGCCGCCGGCAAAGCGCTGCGCCCCTCCTACGACTGGTTCTATCCCTATTATCGCGACCGCGCCCTCTGTCTGACGCTGGGAATGACACCGACGGAGATGCTGCTGTCGGCCGTGGGCGCCGCGGACGACCCCAATTCCGGCGGCCGGCAGATGCCGTCGCATTGGGGGCACAAAGAGCTGAACATCGTGTCGCAGTCGAGCCCCACGGGGACCCAGTTCCTCCAGGCGGTCGGCTGCGCGGAAGCCTGGCTGCGCTACGACCGGATCGAGGGGATCGCCGACGCTCCCATCGAAGGCGATGAAGTCGTCTACTGCTCCGCCGGTGACGGGACGACCAGCGAAGGCGAATGGTGGGAAGCGCTGAACACGGCGAGCAACCTCAAGCTACCGGTGCTGTTTCTCATCGAGGACAACAAGTACGCCATTTCCGTCCCCGTCGAAGTCCAGACCGCCGGGGGCTCGGTCTCCAAGCTCGTGAGCAACTTCCCGAACCTGCTGCTGCAGGAAGTCGACGGCTGCGATCCCGTCGCGTCGTACGAGACGCTGAGCCGCGCCGTCGAGTGGTGCCGGCAGCGCAAGGGACCGGCGATCGTCCACGCCCACGTCACGCGCCCCTACTCCCACTCGTTGTCCGACGACGAAATGGTCTACAAGCCGGCCCGCGAGCGGGAGGACGAAGCCAAGAAAGACTGCCTGGTGAGCTTCCCCAGGCGCCTCGTGGCCGAGGGCGTCGCCACCGAGCAGGAGCTCGAAGCCGTCAAGGCGCAGATCGACGAGGAGACTCAGGTCGCCGCCGACATGGCGCTTGCCTCTCCGCAGCCCAAGCCGGAGACGGCGCTGCAGTGGGTCTACTCCCCCGACGTCAACCCCGCCACTGAGCAGTTTGACACGGAGGATGATCCGCACTTCACGGGCGAGCCCACCACCATGGTGGACCTGCTCAACGTGTGCATGAAGGACGAGATGAGCCGCGATCCGCGCATCCTCGTCTTCGGCGAAGATGTCGCGGACGTCAGTCGCGAGCAGTACCTGAAGGAAGTGAAGGGAAAAGGCGGCGTGTTCAAGGTCACCTGGGGTCTGCAGCGCCAGTTCGGCAGCGATCGCGTCTACAATTCGCCGCTCGCCGAGGCCAACATCGTGGGCCGCGCCATCGGCCTGGCGACGCGCGGGCTCAAACCCGTCGTCGAAATCCAGTTCTTCGACTACATCTGGCCCGCCTATCACCAGATTCGCAACGAGCTGGCGACGCTGCGGTGGCGCTCGAGCAATGCCTTCAGCGCTCCCGTGGTCGTGCGAGTCACGTACGGCGGGTATCTCAAAGGCGGATCGGTGTACCACTCCCAGACGGGCGCGGTCGTGTTCACGTCCGTCCCCGGGCTGCGGGTGATCTGTCCCGCCACCGCGCTCGACGCGAACGGACTGCTGCGCACGGCGATCCGCTGCGAAGACCCCGTGCTCTTTCTCGAGCACAAGCATCTCTACCGGCAGACCTACAACAAGGCGCCGAACCCCGGGCCGAACTTCATGATTCCCTTCGGCAAGGCCAAGGTCGTGCGCGAAGGGACGCATCTGACCGTCGTCTCCTACGGCGCGGTCGTGCAGCGCGCCCTCGTCGCGGCCAAGGAGCTCGAGGAGCGTGACCACGTCAGCGTCGAGGTGATCGACCTGCGGTCGCTGTCCCCCGTCGATTGGGACGCGATCGCCGCCTCGGTTCAGAAGACGAACAAGGTGATCGTGGCGTACGAGGACTCGCTCTCCTGGGGCTACGGCGCGGAGATCGCCGCCCGCATCGCGGACGAGTGCTTCCCCTGGCTCGATGCCCCCGTCAAGCGGGTCGCCTCCACCGACACCTTCGTCGGATACGCGCCCGATCTCGAGGACTTCATTCTCCCACAGGTCGAGGATCTCGCGCGGGCCATGCGCGAGCTGCATGCGTTCTAGGGCGGTTCTCGCCTACAGCCTTCTCTTTTTCTTTTCCGGCGCCACCGGGCTGATTTACCAGCTCCTGTGGGTGCGCGTGCTGTACCAATCGTTCGGCTCCACCATCCAGTCCATCACCACCGTCGTGGCCGCCTACATGGGCGGGCTGGGACTGGGCGCGTGGTTGTTCGGCCGCTTCGCCGACCGGAGCCGGCGGCCGGCGGCGGTCTACGGCTGGCTGGAAGTGGCGATCGGCGTGTTCGGGATTCTGTCGCCGCTGGTGCTGGCGCTGGTGCATCGCGTGTACATCGCGGTGGCCGGCTCGCTCGAGCTGGGCGGCACCGCGAGCATCGCGCTGCGATTCGGCCTCGCCGCCTTCGTGCTGCTCATCCCCACGACGCTGATGGGCGGCACGCTGCCCGTGCTGACGCGCGCGTTCACGGGCGACGACCGCGCCAGCCTGCGCCCGTCGCTCGGCCGCCTCTACGGGCTCAATACGCTGGGCGCGATGGCAGGCACCGCGATCGCCGGGTTCTTCCTCATCGAGTTCGTCGGCGTCCGCGCCAGCCTCTGGATCACCGCGCTGCTGAACCTCGCGATCGGCGCGGTGGCGATTCGGATCGGTCAGCCGACCGCTCCCGCCGAGTCGGGGCCCGGGGGAGCGGAGAGGAGGCCCACCGATCACCTGCGCACGCTCGCCCTTGTCCTGCTCGCTGTCACGGCGTTCGCCTCGCTGCTCGACGAAATCGCCTGGACGCGTGTTTTGGTAATGATCGTCGGCGGCTCGACCTACGCGTTCACGCTGATTCTGCTCGTCTTTCTGATGGGGATCGGCCTCGGCAGCATGCTGGTGAGCCGCCGCAGCGCCGCCCGCGCCGACACCGCCGCCGCCGCGGCGCTGGCCCAGGGCCTGACCGGGACGGGGGCGGCGCTGTTGTTTCT
>JAUYMC010000322.1 GCA_030699545.1 Gemmatimonadales bacterium
CTGCTCCCCGCTCCCTGCTCCCGGCTCCACCTTCCGGCGCACGTATCCTGACGTTCGCGCACCGCCGCGGCTCCCCACACCGCGCCCGCGACTGCCATGACGCCGACGGCGGCGCCGAGCGGCGCGCGGCGCGCGAGCACCGCGGCTCCAACGAGGACGGGAAGAACCACTCCCCATTCCCCATTCCCCGTTCGCAGCCCAGCCAACAGGCCGAGCGCGAAGGCAGTTGTCAGGTACAGGATCGGCGGGCGCACCGACTGTGCGCCGCGTCAGCGGCGGGTTACAGCTGGAGGGGTTTCGCTCCGCAGCGGGGCGCGAGCCCCACCTTTCGGAATCCGTCGAGCAGCGCGACGTCGAGCTTCGCCTTTTCCTGATCGGTCGCGAGGCTCAGCTCGGTGAGAATCTCCCCCTGGCGGGTGGAGACGTAGTGCGGGGACAAACGATTCAACGCGTAGACGAGCACGTCGCCCTTGCAGGTCTCGCAGCCGCAAAAGCCCGTCAGCTTGTCGCGCAGGCTCCGATACTCGCGCGCCACCACCTCGGCGGTGACGTTGGTTACGCCCACGCCGGCTGCTCCAGCGGCCAGGCGGTGAACGTCGAGCCCGTGGTCCCGGTGAAGCGCACCTGACGATACGTGCCGATCCACTCGGCCGGTCCTTGGGCGAGCGCGATCTTGTTCGTGCGCGTGCGGCACTGCAACAGATCGCCGCGCCTGGCGGGGCGTTCGACCAGCACCTCGTGCGTCGTGCCGACGAGGCCGATGTTGCGCTGCCGGACGACGCGCCGCACCAGCGCCACGAGCCGGCCCATGCGCTCCGTCTGGACTTCAGGGTCCACGTGGTCGCTGATCTTGACCGCCGGCGTCCCCTCGCGGACCGAGTACTTGAACGTAAAGGCGTCGTCGAATTGTACCTCCTCGACGAGCGACAGCGTCTCCTGGAAATCGGCCTCCGTTTCGCCGGGGAACCCGACGATGATGTCGGTCGAGAGCGCGATTCCCGGAACGGCCTGACGCAATGCGGCCACGACCTCGAGATAGCGGGCGCGATCGTAGCGCCGCAGCATCCGCTTGAGCGTGCGCGAGCTGCCGCTCTGCACGGGGAGATGCACGTGCTCGCAGACGGCGGGCGTCTCCGCCATCGCCCGGAGCACGCGCTCGGTGAAGTCCGTCGGATAGGGCGAGGTGAACCGCAGCCGGCGGATGCCGTCCACCGCCCCCCGCCCCACCGCGCGCAGCACGTCGGCGAAGTCGTGCTCGCCGTCGTGATAGCTGTTGACCGTTTGCCCAAGGAGCGTGACCTCGGTGGTCCCGTTCGCGGCGAGGCGTGTGACCTCGCCCACCACGTCGGCCAACTTGCGGCTCCGCTCCGGGCCGCGCGTCATCGGAACGATGCAGAAGGTGCACCGATAATCGCAGCCGCGTTGCACCGTCACGAAGGCGCCTCCCCCCCCCGAGGCGGCGTTGTCGCGCACCGCGGGGACGTCTTCGTAGTGCTCCCACTCCTTGAACTCGACCTCAGCGGCGCGCTCGCCGCCGTCGCGCGCGCGCGCGATCAGCTCCGGCAATCCTCTATAGCCGTCGGGACCGATCACGAGGTCCACCTGCGGCACCCGCTCGAGGAGCTTGGGCCCGAGCCGCTGCGCCATGCAGCCGACGACGCCGAGCACGCGCCCGGGCTGCTTGTAGCGCTTCAACTCCCCCATCCGGCCGAGCACGCGCTGCTCGGCGTGATCGCGCACGGCGCAGGTGTTCACGAGCAGCACGTCGGCCTCCGCGGGATCCTCGGTGCGCACGTACCCCTCCCGCCCGAGGACACCGAGCATCAGCTCGGAGTCCGAGACGTTCATCTGGCAGCCGTAGGTCTCGATGTAGATGCGCGGCATTCAGTCGATCACCACCTCGAGGCGCGAGCGTCCATCCCAGTCGCTGGATCCAAGATAAACCGACAAGTAATCCTCTGTCAGAATCTCGATCTTGCCGGCCTGTCGCCCCGAGACCACGCCATCGGCCCGCTGGCCGCGGCGCCGCGCCCGATACGCCGCCGCTTTCGCATCGCCCAGGGCGCGCAGCTCGGCCGAGCGCTCGTGGATCACGCCCGAGGAGAGCTGGCCGTCCAGCCTGGCGGCGGCGGCATCCGGCCGCACCGAGAACGGAAAGACGTGCAGATAGGTGAAGGGCAATGCGTGTAGAAGCGTAACAGAGGCGTGGTGATCGTGCGCGGACTCTCCGGGGAACCCCGCGATCACGTCCGCGCCGAGACCGAATACCGGCAGCCGCTCGGCGAGCCGCTCGAGGCGCGCGCGATACGTTTCCGCCGTATACCAATGCCGGCCCATGCGCTTGAGGATGGGGTTCGAGCCCGATTGCAGCGGCGCGTGGAGGTGCGCGGCGAGCTGGCGCGGCGCCTCGATGAGCAAGCGGGCCAGCGTGTCGTCAACTTCCGTCGCCTCGATAGAGGAGAGACGGAAGCGCACGGAGGGGACCGCCGAAATCAGCGCGTCGAGTAGCTCGCCAAGCGTTGCGCCGCACGCCGCACGCCGCACGTCTTCGCCGTAGGTCCCGATATGCACGCCCGTCAGCACGATCTCCGCATGCCGTTCCGCGAGGGCCTGCGCCTCCACCACCAGCTCGGCGACCGGCCGCGAGCGGTTCGCGCCGCGCGCGAGGGTCGTCGCGCAGAAGGTGCAATGCTCGTCGCAGCCGTCCTGGATCTTCAACAGGCCGCGGGATCGTTGTGCGAACGCGCGGGGCTGCCCCGGTAGGTGCGTGCCCAGCCCGGCGGCGCGTAACACGCGCGCTGGATCCGCATTCGCGACGACCGCCCGCACCCCCGGCAACGCCGCGATCGCGCCGCCGTCCAGCGCCGCCGCGCAGCCCATCACGAGCGTCTCGGTCTGTCCCGCGCGCGCCACGCGCCGCACCAGCTGGCGCAGCTTCGCTTCGCTTCCGTGGGTGACGGTGCAGGAGTTGATGACGGCGAGATCGGCGGCGGTGGGGTCGGCGACCTCGGTCGCGCCCTGGTCGGCGAAGGCCTGGCGCACGCGGTCGGTGTCGTACTGATTCGCCCGGCAGCCAAACGTGTGGAAGTAAACGTTCACGGCCGCACGGTGAGCCCCAACAGCACGGTCCAGACGCGCTCGGTCATGCCGCCGCCTTTGCGCTGCAGCCGCTCGATTCCGAAGTCGAGCCGGCCGCGCCCGCCGGAGAACTGCTTGCCGAATCCCGCGGCGATGGCGAACTCCGTCGGCTGCTCACTCACGCCGAACGGCATCGTGCCGCCGCGCACGCCGACGCGCAGCGGCGAGATCAGCGATCCCAGCTCCGCGCCGACCGACCATCCGAAAGTGTCGTGGGCATTGGGCGGTCCGTCGGCACCGCCCCAGGACCGCCAGGCGACGGCGGCCGCGACCGCGGCCTGCGTGCCCGCGCGCCAGCGCACGCCGCCGCCGAACCCGAACGGCAGGTCGTCCTCGGCCGTGGTCCGGCCGCCGATGTCGGCGCGCAGCTTGGAGTCGGAGCGCACCCAGCCGGCGACGCGCACGTCCGCCGTGACGTCGAGCAGCAGGCTCGCCGAGCCGCCCCAGCCCCCATACGCCACCTCATCGCGCGCGATGGAGGTGCGGTAGTTGGTCGAATCGTCGAACCGCCGCGTCGCGGTGACGCGCGACGAGCCGGTGAGGCGGTGCAGGCCCACGCCGAACGACAGCCGGTCGGCGATCCGCGTGGCGAGCGCGATCCGCACGTCGGCGATGCCGCCGTCGCTGCGGACCTCGTCGGAGACCGGCTCGGGATTGCCGCGCAGATCGATCGTGTCGCGCGTCGAGGTGCCGAAGGAGCGGTCGAGATACGTCGCGAAGCCGCCCGCCAGGGTGAGGTGCCGCGTGATCGGCCCGATCAGCACCAGCGCCGGGAACCGCGTGCCGCGCAGCGACGCCTCGTCCCCGGCGAATTCCGCCGTGCGCCACGATGCGCCGCCCGTGACGCTCGCCGTCATCCGCCGGATGTCGGCCGCCGACGCGTCGATCAGCGGCGAGAAGGGATCGAAGGGACCGAACGCGCCCCCCGTGCCGCGCGCGCGCACGCTCTCCCAGCGGCCGGGAGTGCCGAGGCCGCGGATCCCGAACTGCGAATCCTGCGCGGCGAGATTCGACGCCACCAGCAGGGCGATCAACGCGAGGCGTTTCATGGCTCACCAAATCCGAACCGCCGCACGTACGTCACGTGCAGGGCCGGCCGGAACGCCGGTGTCCGGGAGGAATAGAAGCGCACCTCGGCAAAGTTCGCGGCCTCCGGGACCTTGCCGAGGACGAAAGCGGTGGCGGCGGAGGTGTCGACGGCCCACGCGCGAATGAGGTCGGAGATCTCGATGCGTACGGTGTCGGCATTCCCCATCCGGATCGTCGTGGAGCCGAAGACGCTCGTCGCCGGCGAGAGCGGCGACTTGGCGCCGAGGTCCGCCTGGACGGGCCGCACGAGCACGGTGAACGAGTCGCCGGCCGCGCCCTGCACGGGGGCGATCGGCACGAGGATCAAGGTGGCGCGCACCACGTCCGCCGTATCGCGCAGGAAATCGGGGATCGTGACGCGCAGCAGGCTGCGGGCCGACGGCGCGCCGCCGACCACGAGGTCGTCGCCGAGCGACGGGTTCGGCAGATCGAACACGTAGGTATCGAACGCGGTCCCCCGGAACGCGTCGGCCGACACGACCGACGTATCGCCCTGGAAATGGTAGAACCAGCGCAGCGTCGCCCCGCGATCGAAGACGTTCTGCGAGCCGACGGCGATACTCGCGAGCGAGTCGGCCGACACGCGCAGGCCGAAGCCCACCCGCCCCGAGTCGGCCTCGACGAATCGCGCCTGCGCCGTATCGAGCGTGATGTGCAGGATCAACGACCCGTCGATGCGCGAGATCTGGAGCACGTTGCCGGCCGAGTCGGTGCGGATCGTATCGCCCCAGATCCGCAGCGTCACGGTGTCGGCGATGGGCGGCCGAGCGCGCAGATCGCTGACGTTCACGCTGTCCACCAGCGAGTCGACGAACGGCGCCGCGACGTCGCCGAACGTCGTGGCGGAGTCGATCGTCAGCGGCATCCGGTAGATCTTGATGCGCAGATTCGCGGTATTGGTGTCGCGGTGCAGGACGTTGATCCGCAGGCGGGCGGAATCGACGGTGATCGGCACCGTCGTGGTATCGCCTGCCGACTGGAGCACCCGCAGGAACATCGGCTGGGTCCGGAAGATGGCGCGGCTGTCGATCACGCCGGGGAGCT
>JAUYMC010000331.1 GCA_030699545.1 Gemmatimonadales bacterium
CCACGCCTCTGCACGCACCCCAGCCGCAACCCGCCGACGACCCCTTGGGCCTCGACTGCGAGCTGGTCCGCAAATGGCTCGTGAGCTTCCTGCGCGACGAAGTCGTGAAGCGGCGGGGGTTCAAGAAAGGCGTCGTCGGCATTTCGGGCGGTGTCGACTCCGCCCTCACCGCCTTCCTCGCGGCCGAAGCGCTCGGCAAGGAAAACGTGATCGGCGTGCGGATGCCGTATCGCACCTCGAGCGCCGAGAGCCTCGACCACGCGCAGCTGGTGATCGACCAGCTCGGCATCCCGTCGCTCACGGTGGACATCAGCGAAGCGGTCGACGGCCATGTCCACGCCATCGGGGGCGCCGACGAGCATCGCAGGGGCAACGTGATGGCCCGCCAGCGGATGATCGTGCTGTTCGATCTCTCGGCGAAACACACCGCGCTGCCGCTCGGTACCAGTAACAAGTCGGAGCGTCTGCTCGGCTACTTCACCTGGCACGCCGACGACGCGCCGCCCGTGAACCCGCTCGGCGACCTGTTCAAGACGCAAGTGTGGGCGCTGGCCCGGCATGTCGGCGTCCCGGAGGAGATCGTGTCGAAGCCGGCCACCGCCGACCTGATCAAGGGCCAGACGGATGAAGAGGACCTGGGCATCACGTACCGCAAAGCCGACTTGATCCTCTATCACCTGATCAGGGGCGAGCAGCCGCCGTTTCCGCCGGAGGAAGTGGAGCCCGTGCGCCAGCGCCTCGACTCGACGCACTGGAAGCGCAAGCTGCCGACCGTCGCGGTGCTGTCGCAGACGGCGATCGGCGAATTCTACCTGAGACCGGTGGACTACTGATGACTGAGAAGGGGCGCCACCCGCGCGAATCGGAAGCGGTGCTCACCGAGCTGATGATGCCGCATCACGCGAACATCATGGGCAACGTCTTCGGCGGGCACATTCTCGCGCTCGTCGATCGCGTGGCCGCCGTGGCCGCGATCCGCCACTCCCGTCATCCCTGCGTGACGGTGTCGGTCGACAAGGTCGACTTCAAGGAGCCGATCCACGTGGGCGAGCTCGTGACCGCCCTCGCGCGCGTCAACTTCGCCGGCCGCACGTCGATGGAAGTCGGCGTGAAGGTGATGGCCGAGAACGTCCTCACGGGCGAGCAGCGCCATACGAACTCCTGCTATGTGACGTACGTCGCGCTGGATGATTCGGGCGCGCCCACCGACGTGCCCGCGATCGTTCCCGAGACTCCGGACGAAAAGCGGCGTTATGACCGTGCCGGCAAGCGCAGAGCCAGCCGGGTGATGGAACGCCGTTATGACCAGGGGCGGGGAGAATGAGGCGCACCGCTCACCTATGAAGGTCGTTCTGGTGCTCAGCGGGGGCGGGGCCAAGGCGCTCGCCCACGCCGGCGCGTTTCGGGCTTTAGAGCTGGCGGATCTCGTTCCCGACCGGATCGTGGGAACCTCGATGGGCGCGGTGATCGGCGCGGCGCTCGCCGCCGGGATGCCGTTCGATCAGGTGCGCGCGCGCTCGCTCGGCCTGTCGCGCACAGACGTCGCGCCGTTCGATCCGCTGGCCCTCGTGAAGGGCCTCTTTGCCCGCAGCCTCATCCCCGCCACCGCCCTGCGCCGCACGATCAAGCGGCTCGTCCCCAAGACGCTGTTCGAGTACCTCAAGATCCCGCTCACCGTCACCGCCACCGACCTCGACACGGGCGAGCTGATGCTGTTCGGCGGGACGGGGCGGGAAGGGGGGGGGGAGACGGAAGAGACGCTCGAAGAAGAAGTGGAGCTGCTCGACGCGCTGTACGCCTCCTGCGCGCTGCCGCTGTATTTCCCGCCGCTCGAGGTCGGCGGCCGGCGGTTCGCCGACGGCGGTCTGCGGGCGGTGCTGCCGCTCGAAGCGGCGCGCCAGCTCGAGCCGGACGCCGACCTCTTCGTCGCGGTGAACGTCGGCCCCGGCTTCGACGAAGTGCTGCCGCCCGGTGGCCCGCCGGCCCGCATGCCCCGCATCGTCCGCTCCCACGGAGAAGCCATCCGCATCATGATGGCCGAGCAGACGGAACAGGCCGTCAGACGGTGGAAGGACGGCAAGCAGACGCCGCGACTCGTGTATGTGCGGCCGGTGGCGGAACGGGAGGCGACGTTCGCGGTCGACAGAATTCAGGAGTACGTCGAGGCCGGTTACCAAGCCGTCCGAAAGGCCTTAGCATAGGGCATGCGCGCATCCGAAGTGATGATCGCCGATCCGATTGTGGCGGCCGCAGGAGCGACGTCGGCGGAAGTGGCGACGCTGATGCGCACGAGGAACATCTCGGTCGTGCCGGTGGTCGACAATCCGAAGGACCGGCGGTACCTGGGGACGATCTCGGATCGGGACATCGTGGCGCGGTGTGTCGGCGCCGGCCATGATCCCACCGATTGCTCGGCCACCGATCATGCCCGCAACGACACACCGGTCGTGAAGCCGGACACGGAAATGAAGGGATACCGGCTTCCCAAGCAGCTCGATCCCACGGATCACCATGTCAGGTCCACGATCGTGGTGGTTGACGGTCAACGGGGGGTTGTGGGCTTCATTCCGCATCCTGAGGAAGTGCAGGGGATCGTCATCAGTTAGGGTTATCACGTGCCACATAAGCTCTTCACGCTGGCTGAGGCCAACCGCACGCTTCCCCTCGTGAAGCGCATCGTCGAGGACATCCTCGCGGCCTATCCCGCCTGGAAGGACCTCGTCGCCCGCTATGAGCTGATCGCGGCGCAGGCGCGGCCCGAGTGGGGCGAGTCGCCGGAGCAGCTGTCGCTCAAGCACGAGATCGACACCGTCGCCGCCAAGATCAACGACTACCTGAAAGAGCTGGAGCAGATCGGCTGCGAGTTCAAGGGATTCGACGAAGGGCTGGTGGACTTCCACGGCCGGCTCGAGCGGCGCGAGATTCTGTGGTGCTGGAAGGTCGGCGAGGAGCGCATCAGCCACTGGCACGATCTCGACGCCGGATTCGCCGGGCGGCAACCCATACCTGAGGTGGTAAGCACGTAATGCGCGGAATCTGGCTCTTCCTTCATTACATGGGCTTCGCCGCCTGGCTCGGCGGCGGACTCGCCATGATGCTCGCGGGCATCACCGCCAAGCACTTCCCCCCCGAGGCCCGGCTGGCCGTCTACCGCGCCACGAGCGTCGTCGCCCGCAATCTCATCGGCCCCGGGTCGCTGCTCGTGCTCCTCTCGGGATTCGTGCTGTCGCTGCCCTTTTTCAAGAATGCGGTGGTGCCGAGCTGGCTCCTGGCGATGCAGGGATTGGGACTGTTGGGGGCGATCGTCGCGATCGGCATCGTGACGCCGACGGCGGCGCGCATGGGCCGGCTCGAGCTCGATCCGCGGGGCGAGCTGCCCGAGGCGTTCGCGGGGCTGCGGCGGAGGCAGGCCGTCTTCGCCACGCTCGCCGGCGCCCTCGCCATGCTGGCGCTGCTCGCGGGAACCGTCTTCAAGTATTGAACGACCGGCAGGTCGTATTCACGGGGCACGCGGGGCACAGCGGCTTCCTCGGCTTGCATACCAGCGCGCCCAACTCCATCAGCGCCTGATTGAACGTCCAGGCGCGCTTCCCGGTCTTTGGGACGAGCGTCGACGCCAGCCCCCACAATTCCCCATTCCCCATTCCC
>JAUYMC010000336.1 GCA_030699545.1 Gemmatimonadales bacterium
GAGATAGCCGTCCACGTTGCGCTTGAGCTCGCTGAGCGCGTCGCCGCCGAACTTCTCGAGCAGCGCCTCCGCCAGCACGATCGCCACCATCGCCTCGGCGATCACCCCCATCGCGGGCACGGCGGTCACATCGGACCGCTCCGACTGGGCCTGCGCCGGCGCACCCGATTTCAGGTCCACCGTCTTGAGCGGCGACATCAGCGTCGAGATCGGCTTCATCGCCACCCGCACGCACAACGGCTCGCCGGTCGTCATGCCGCCTTCGGTGCCGCCCGCGCGGTTGGTGGCGCGCGTGAACCCCGGCAGAATCTCATCGTGGACCTCGGAACCCTTGCGCCGGGCGGCCTCAAAGCCGAGCCCCAGCTCGACACCCTTCACCGCGGGAATGGACATCAGGGCCTGGGCCAGGCGCCCGTCGAGCTTCGCGTCCCACGACACATGCGATCCCAGGCCGACCGGCACGCCCAGCGCGACGACTTCGACGATGCCGCCCAGAGTGTCGCCCGCGGCCTTGGCGGCGTCGATTCGGCGCACCATCTCCCGCTCGGCGTCGGGGTCCAGACACCGGACGGGGCTCAGATCGGCGGTGGCATTCAAGGGAGCAGGGAGCACGGAGCAGGGCTGTGCGGTGACGCCTCCCAGCTCGGCGACGTGGGAACCGATATCGATGCTGAATTCCCGCAGCAGCTTCTTGCACACGGCCCCGCACGCGACGCGGGCGACGGTTTCGCGGGCGCTGGCGCGCTCCAGGATGTCGCGGGCGTCGGCGCGGTCGTATTTCAGCGATCCGGCGAGGTCGGCGTGGCCCGGACGGGGCCGAGTGACCTGGCGGCGCCGCTCGGCCGGATCGGGCTCCGCCGCCATGACGTCTTTCCAGTGCTCCCAGTCGCGGTTCCAGATGAGCATGGCGATGGGGGAGCCGAGGGTTTCGCCGGCGCGCACGCCGGCGAGCCATTCGATGTGGTCGGCTTCGATCTTCATGCGGGCGCCGCGGCCGTAGCCGCCTTGGCGGCGCTTCAGCTCCGCGTCCACGTCGGCGGCGGTGAGGGGCAAGCCCGCGGGAATGCCCTCGAGGATGCCCACGAGGCCGCGTCCGTGCGATTCGCCGGCAGTGGTGAACCGGAATGTCATCGGTTCTCCAAACCTCCTGGAACGGCTGAGCCCGACCGGTAAGGGGTCGGGCTCGGCGCTGCACGGTCGGGCCCGTTGGGCCGGCGCCTCACCGCGATACCGGCATCCAGTACGGCTGGGACGGGAACGGATTCGTGATCACGGGCAGCTCGACCATCACGACCCCGCGCGCGGTCACGCCGAACAGCCACTGGCGTGTGTTGGCGCTGTTGCGCGCCACGCGCAGCGGTCCGATGATCGGGTCGCGCACCACGATCCCCCCGATCAACCCGTAAAAGAACGTATCCCACACGTCGATGTTGCCGTCGGGCCGGGCCGAGAACGCGATGCGGTCGTTGGGATCGCCGGTGCCCGGCGGGAACGTGGGCGTCCCCGGGAAGTTGGCCTGGAAGTCGTGATTGTAATTCATGTCCATCCCGAACGTGCCGAGCGGCGCCGGCGCGGTGCCCTTGAGCCTCAGCCCCTCGTCCAGGAAGTAGATCGAGTCGGCGCGCACGAGGTTCGTGCCGCCGTTGAAGTTCGTCGCGATGGCCGAGATTCTGGTGCCGGTGTTGCTGATGAAGTCGCTGACGTCGATCGCCGGCGTCACACCGAGATCTCGCTGGTTCTCACCGCTGTCGGAGGTGAAGCCACTGATGTTGGTGTCGCAGCGCCGCGCGGTGGCCGCCCCCTGCAGCAACGGCGCCTTGGTGGTATAGCCGACCACGCGGGCGAACGCCGTGCTGACGTTGCCGCCTTCGCCGACCAACGCGTGCGTGAAGTTGCCCGAGTTCCGCGTGAAGGTCAGATCGCCGAGACCGAAGCGCGCCATCTCGATGGTCACACCCAGGCACGCCGAGAGAATCACTTTTTGCTGGTTGTAGGGGCGGCCGCGCCGCAGCTCGACCCGCAGCGTGTCGCGGCTGACGCTCGTCAGCGTGCTGTCACCCGCCAGCTCCCAGAACAGGTGGCCGAAGAGCTGGTTCGGGTCCGTCGTGTTGATGAGTTTTTCCATGCGCAGCGTCGCGCGCCCGGAGAAGGGCGACGTGCTGCTGAGCGTGGGGGTGGTCGAATACACCGCGAAGATCGAGTCCTGGTGGCAATTGGAGGTTCCGCTCGTGACCCGGCAAACCGTGGCCACGTACTGCGGGCGGTCGGACACGTCGAACACGGTGATTTCTTCGCGGAGCGGCGCCGTGAGCACGCGGTAGGTCTCGATCAGGATGTTGGGGAGGTCCTGGCGCCAGACGAGGCGGCGCACGCCGGCACGGACGTCGATGATCGAGAGCTGGGTGCCCCCCGAGTTCGCCACGACGATCGTGTCGCCGTAGTTGCCCAGCGTGTCGCGCGGCCACAGCGCGATGCCCCACGGCACCGGGCCGCCCGTGGGAATCCCCGACGCGACGAACGCCGTGTTCGCCACCTGGAAGATCTCGACGCGCGACAGGTCGGGGTTCGTGAGGTAGAGCGTGCTGTCGTTGCCGTTGAAGATCGCGTCGGCGATGCTCCCGCCGAACGGCAGCGGCACCGTGATGCCCGACACGACGATGACCGTGTCGATCAGCGCAGCCGATGTCGGCATCGGGCTGGCGGGCGCCGCGGCGCCCGATGGCGCCGGCGGCAGCGGTGCGGACGGCAGCAGCGTCTGCGTGTTGGTGAACGAGCAGTTCCGCGCGATGGCGCGGTCGCAGGCGTAGCCCTGAACGACGATCGTCCGCGGCAACGGCTGCGGCAGCACGGTCCCCAGGTTCAGGCTCATGCGCTGCGTCACGTCGGTGAGGTTGCCCGCCCCGACGTTGATCGTGTCGAACTTGACGGTGATCGCCGGGTTTCCGGTATCGACCTTGAAGCCGATCCATTCGATGGCGCTCGGGTCCTGGGCGCGGATCGTGATGGTGTCGTCGACTTCGACGCGCGGATCGATCTTGTGGTCCACCAGGGGCGCCGTCGTGTCGTTCGCCGCCGACTGGATGGTTACCGTCACGACGTTGGTGCCGCCGCGCCGGCCCGCCGAATCCTCGGCGAAGCCCACGACGTTGAAGGTCCCCGTGGTGGGCACCACGACGAGGGTGTCCACGTAGTCTACCGAGTCGGCAAAGGGCGCCGTGAATACAATCGAGTCGTTGGGCGGCGTCGTCGGGTTGCTGACGAAGCTGCGCGGGGAGATGAGGAAGCCGATCTTCACGATGCCGGAGTTCTGGGCCGCCGAGACGTGGACCGGGATGCCCTTGCCGCTGGACGCGAGGGCGCCCGCCTGCGGCGAGACCAGGTAGACGCGCAGGGCGTCGACGTTCGACAGGAAGATGAAGATCGTGTCTTCGGCGAAATTCCCGGCGCCGTCGGTGGCGCGGCCGACGATCGTGATGCCGCCGCCCACGCCCGAGCCGCTCGGGAACTGGATGTTCTGCGCCGCCGCGTAGGTGAGGTTCTGGCCGGTGAACGTCGTCTCGGATTGCGCGATGAAGCCGCCGCTGAACGTCAGGCGAATGCTCTTGAGGGCGAGGTTATCGATCGCCGAGATGCTGAACGACAGGCCGTTCGCGATGTCCTGCGTATCGGCGACGGTCGTCAGCACGATCGCCGGCTGGGTGACGTCGCGTTGAATGCCGCCGGGATTGCGGGTGGTCTCGCACGCCCAGACGGCGAGCGCCGCAACGACAGCGGCGCTCCAGATCGCGCTCCGACCTCCGAGTCCTCGCCCCATTATCCGTCTCTCCGGCTTACTGGCCGCTGCTCCCCGAGGGAGCCGGCTGGACCAGATCGTCGATGATGTGCGGCGTGATCAGGATCAGGAGATCGCGCCGGTTCTCCGTCTGGGACGAAAACCCGAACAGCTTGCCCAGAATCGGGAGATCTACAAGGAACGGTATTCCGGACTTGGTTACCGTGACCTCGGTCACCGTCAGGCCGCCAATTACGGCCGTTTCGCCGTCGTTGACCAGGATCTGGTTGTCCGCCTGCTGGGTCTGGAACGTGAAGCCGATGTCCACCGCGGCCGGCCGGATATTGGACCGTTCGGCGTGGACCTCCAGCAGGATCTGCCGGTTGGCCGTCACGTGCGGCGTGACGCGCAGGTTGATGCCGGTCTGCTCGAAGCGCACGGTGGCGCGCGGCGCGGCGCCGCCCGTCGAGGGGGCGCTCACGTCGATCACGCGGATCGGCACCTTGTCGCCCACGAGGATCTGCGCCTCGCGGTTGTCGAGCGTCGTGATCGTCGGCTCGGCCTGGATGTCGGCCAGGTCGACGCGCTGCAGCGCCTGCACGAACGTCGAGAGGTCGAAGTTGCCGATCGCGGTGGAAAAGATGAGCTCGAGGGCCGGATTGATGACTTCCTGGCCGGCGTTGCCGATCGCCGAGAGCGAATTGCCGCCCAGCGACACGATGCCCTGCTCGCGATCGAAGTTCTCCGTCGGGACGAGGGCGTCGGGGACGCCGTCGAGATCGGTGTCGACCGGCTCTGCGGTCCGCGGATCGGGCCGCTGCACCAGCCGGTTGAAGAACTGCGTCTGCGAGCCGAGGTCGTACTTCACCCCCAGCTCCTCGACGTCGGTCCGGTCGACGAAGATGATCTTCGCCTGGATCGAGACCTGCGGCGTGCGCAGATCGAGGCCGCGCACGAACTCCACGATGTCGTTGATGCGCGAGCTGACGTCGGTGATGACGAGGGAGTTGCTGACCGAGTCGGCCACGACGGCGCCGCGCTGCTTGGTCACGATGGACTGCACGGCGGGCACGAGCGAGGTCGCCTTGGCGTAGTTGATGCGCACCAGGCGCGTCTCGACGGGCACGGTGGAGTCGGCGCGCGCCAGCTCCACCTTGCTGACCACGTTGAAGATGCCGCCGCGCAGCGTCTGCACCGCGAGCCCCTGCGACTCGAGCACGGCGTTGAACGCGAGGTCCCACGGCTGGTTCTTGATCTCCGCGGTGACCGTGCCGGTGATGCCCTTGCTGATGACGATCGTCCGGCCGCTGAAGGCCGCGAAGCCGGCGACGACGTCCTCGATGCCGGCGTTGTCCCACTGCACCGTGATGCGCGGCGCCTGCGACTGCAGCGCCTCGTTGCGGTGCGCGGCGAGGTACTCCTCGATCGACATCGTGCGGCCGACGCTCGGCGTGCTCACGCGGGCCGCCTGCGCGGGGCCGCGGGAGACCGGGCGCGTCGTGGTGGCGACGACCGGCGGGGCGTCCGCCCGGTCCCGGCTCGACCAGGCGGCGAAGCCGGTGCGCTCGGTGCCGATGCGCACGCGGACGGTGCCCTCGGCGCGCTCCACTTTATAGTCCTTCAGGACGTCGAGGTCGATGACCACGCGGACGACGTCGGGCCGGAACTGCGCGTAGCGGATGTTGCGGACGCCGCCGCGGTTCTGGCCGTCGTACAGCGTGGCCGGCGCGCTGAGCCGCGCGCCTTCGAGATCCACGACGAGCCGGGCCGGATTCGTCAGGGTGAAGTCGCGCACGACCACGGCGCCCGCGAGATCGATGACGATCTCGACCTGCCCGGTGGCGGGCCGCACGCTCACGCCGTGGACTTCCCCGTCGGGCTCGACGAGCGCCCGCCCGTCCGCCGCCGTCCCCGCAAGGGCCCGGGGAGCGACGACGGCGAGCAGGGCCCCCGCCACGCCCGCGAACGCGATCATGGACTTCATGGCGTCTCCTCCTGCTTGGTGAGCGACAACGTCTCCTGCCGCTCGAACCCGAATTCCTGCACGGTAAACACGATTTCGCGCGGCCGGATCTGCGTCACTTTCAACCGCCCGATGATGTCGCCGGTCTTGACCCGGTAGATGCGCCGGTTGGTGATGTCGCGGAGCACCGCCACACTGCGCGCGGCGAAGCGCCCGTCATAGACGATCGTCGTGAGCTTCAGGTCGGAGATCAGCGGCCGCACGTCGCCCGAGCGGAGCAGCGACATGAACGGGTCGCGGCCGCCGCCCTCGTAGGCGAACACCTCGCGCACCAGCGTCGCGGCGTGCGGCGTGGAGTCGGCGCGGGCGGGATCCTGCTGCGCCCCCGCGCGCACCGCGGGCGCGGCCAGCAGCACTCCAGCCAGCACGAGCCTAGTTGCCCGCACGGTTGCCACCGGAGGAACGCGTCTGCGTGGCGGACGGCGGGGCCACGGACTTCACGAACGTGCGGATCGAGAACTCGGCGATGAGCAGCGCGCCGGCCGTGTCACCGAGGAGCTTTTGCGCCTGCGGCGTGGCGGCCGAGAGCGTCACGTCCTGCGGCACGACGATGCGCGGCAGCGACGCGATGTCGGCGAGATACTCGCCGATTTGATCGTAATGCCCATACACTTCCAGGCGATAGCGATACGTGTCGAACGGCGAGCCCGGCTCGGGGCTGAGCGGCTGGATCTTGCCGAGCGTGACGCCGCGGACTTTCGCCTTGGTGGAGATGTCGTCGATCAGCGTCGGCACTTCGTTCCGCTCCGGCACCAGGCGGCGCATCAGCTCGAGCGAGCCGCGGAACTCCTCGACTTTGCGGCGCAGGTCTTCGATGCTGCCGCTCGCGAGATCGCGCTTGGCGTCCTCGACGATGCGCTCCAGGCTGTCGGCTTCGGTGCGCGCCGTGCGCAGCTGCTCGCTCTGCGGCTTGTGCACGTAGCTCCAGAAGACGTAGGCCCCGCCGAGGGCGACGAGGACGAGCAAGGCCATGATCTGGCCGCGCTGGTCTTGCGGGAGAATGGGCATCCGCTACCTCACCGCCTGGACGAGTGGCACCGTGCGGATGTAGACCGAATCCGCGACGCGGTAGCGCACCGTCACGTTGAACGCCGTCACCGGCCGGTCCGCCTCGATCACCGTCTGGGAGCTCGCGGGGTTCACGTCGGTAAACCAGGGCGACGCCGCGAGCTGCCGCAGGAACGTCGTGTACGCCTGGATGTCCACAGTACGGCCGTCGATGGTGACCTGCACCGTCGTCTGGCCGAGCGAATCGGACGCCGGGGTCGGCTGGCCGCCGGCGCCGGGTACGACGGCGCCGCCCGTGCCGATCCGGGTGATCCAGGTGTAGGGCGGCAGCGCCTTGGTGACCTGGTCGAGCACGTGCGGCCAGGTGTAGCGGTCGGCGTCGATCTGGCGGATCACGTTGATCTCCGCGACCAGCGAGTCGCGGATCTTTTCCGCCTGGCGCTTCTGGGCGATCACGACGTCGAAGCGCCGCTTTTCGGTTTTGACGTTCTCGAGACGGATCTCCGCCGCCGCGAGACGCGCGCGCCCCGTAACGAAAAGCGCGGCACCGCCGCCGCCCACGATGACCCACGCCACCACCGCCGCGACCAGCCAGGGATCCTTGATCTGCGCCATGATGCCCCGGAAGTCGGGCATCGAGAGCTGAAATCCGGGCCCCCCCGCCGCCTTCTTCTTTTTTCCGGGGAGAAGATTGATTTCAATCATGCGGCGCGCCTCAGCGCCAGACCCACCGATAGCATCAGCAGCGGCGCGACCTCATCGACCGAGACCGTCTCGAAGACGTCCTCGCGCACGCGCAGCCGCTGCACCGGGTTCGCCAGCTCGACAGGCACCTTGAGCCGGCTGGCCAGGACGTCGTTCAGCCCCGGGACCCGGGCACCGCCGCCCGTCGTGTAGATGCGCGCCAGTCCGCCCGCCGAGCGGGAGGCCGTCGCGAGGAAGGCCGCGGCGCGCTCGACGCCGACGGCGATCTCTTCGCCGCGGGCGTTGACGTATCCCGCCAGGTCGCCATGCTGCTCGACGCCCTGAATGACCCGCTCCGCCTCTTCCCCGGCGAGGCCCTTCTCGCGCTGCAAGTCTTCGCGGAAGCGCCGCGTGCCCACCGAGAGGTCGCGCGTCAGGACGGGAATGCCGTCCTCGAGGATGTTCACGTTGGTCACTTCGTGACCGATGTTGACGAGCCCCACGACGCCCTGCATGGCGTCGGGGTGGTTCAGCTCGAAGGCGTTATGGATGGCGAAGGCGTCGACGTCGATGATGGAGGGATTGAGGCCCGCTTCGCTCAGCAGGCCCACCCGACTCTCGACCAGCTCGCGCTTGGCCGCGACGAGCAGGACGTTCATCTGAAGGCCGTCGGCCTCGGGGTCGAGAATCTGGAAATCGAGCTCGACGTTGGCCATGTCGAAGGGGACGTGCTGCTCGGCCTCCCAGCGGATGACCTCGCGGGCGTCCCCTTCTTTCATGCGGTCCATCTGGATCTTCTTGACGATGACGTCGCGGCCCCCGACGGCCGTGACGACCGACTTTTTCTTGACGCCGGCGGTGGCGAACAAACCCCGAATGGCCTCCGCCACGATCCCGGGGTCCATCACCTCGCCTTCAACGATGGCGTCGGCGGCAACTTCGGTCGTGGCGACCTTGGTCAGTTCGGGTTCGCTGCCGCCATGGTCGATGACGACGAGCTTGATGATGCCCGAGCCGATATCCAGACCGACCGAGGTTTTTTTACCACCAAACAAGCCGAACAGGGCCATGATCGCCTTGTGTATAGAGACAAGAAGGGGCGAGGGCAAACTACAATAGGCCCCGCCCCTTATCCTGTCAAGCCTCGAACCTACTTGAGGCGACACCACCAACTAGTTCAGCGGTCTACACTTAGGCCTCTTAGAAGAGCTGCGCCCACCCCCGCGAAACCATCGGCGCAACCGGCTGACTCATCTGTAAAGCCTGTAGAATCGCGCACTTAGAATAATTGAGCGTCGCCTTCCCGCTCAGGTTCTGCAAATCGAGGTCCACGTTCTGGGCCATCACGCCTCCCCAAAAGTGAGCATCGCTGGTCCCACCGCCGGCCGTCTTGAGACTGCCGCGGATGATGACGATCCCGAAGAATTCGTAGCTGCCCTGCACCTCCAGGTCCCCGTCGACCAGGAGAATCCCTTGCCCCTGAATGCCGTTCAGGGTGGTCTTCCCGGCCGATCCGGGGATGTAGATGATCGGGAAGTAGTTGGAGCAGGGGGCGTTCTGGTTGATCCCGTCCCCCCAATTGCGGAAATCGCCTTTGTTGCACGTACCATCGGCGAGCAGGGTGGGCTGCGTCGTCATATTGGCCGGCTGCACCACGAGGGTGGCCCGCGCGGTGAGCTGCGCGTAGTTCACGTCGCCGTACTGGGTGAACGTGCTGTCATTCAGCGTCGGGTCCTGCATCACCTCCGGATCGCCCGTGACCGTCGCGTTGCCGCTGGTCGTGACGGGGCCGTTGACCCGGATCCCCGCCTGGGCGGTGTCCGGCGCATCGCAGTCCGTCCAACCCGGCGGCGTGTGGTCGGCGCCGTCCACGACGGCGTTTCCGGACAGGTTGGCGCCGCCTTGCGTCGTCAAGGACGCCTCGATGTCGATTTGCAGGGGCATGACCCGGGTGAGCAGGCCGATCCGCTGCCGTGCCCCACCCCGGGCGAGACGGCCGCTGCGGCTGGCCGAGTCCTGCGCCATGATGTCGATCAGGTACAGATTGTCGTTCAGCTTCAGAATCCGCCCGCCATAGACGCCGCTCACGCTCGGCGCGTCGGTCAGGGACACCGATCCACCCGGATAGACCGGCGTAATGTTCCGGGTCTGGGGATCCCACGTCGCCACCTGCTGGGCGACGCCGACCTCCGCCACGCCGAACGACTGCTGCATGCGGCGCGAATTCTCGCCGACGCGCTGCTCCTGGGTGCCGGCAAAGAAGGCCCCCGCCACCAGCGCGCCCACGATCACGAGGGCGAAGATGGCGACCGCGAGCGCGATGCCGCGCTCATCCTGCCGAATGGAAGTCATAGTATCCTCACTCAAGAGCCTGGCGCGATGGTGTTCCAGCGCCGGTTGTTGCGCAACGCCACACGCGTCACGATGCTGTCGGTCACGAACTGCTGCGGGCCGTCCCCACTGCGGACCGGGGCCGCCGTCTGCGCGCGCAGCGTGATGCGGATCTGCGCGACCTCCGCCGGCACCGCCGTCACGGCGCCGTTCACGTCGAAGTAGTCGAAGGTGACGCCGTTCGCATCGAGCAGCGGCCCGATCAGGGGCTGGCGCGCGCCGCCGGAAGTGCTCTGGTAGCCGAGGTACCAGCGGCTGTCGCCCGCCTGGTACACCGAATAGGTCACGGTCTCGTACCCGCGCAGCGGCGAGCCGCGCTGCACGCGCCCCGTCTGCACGATCTGATTGGCCCCAAACACGAGGTTCGTGACCAGCTGGCGTCCGGCCGTCCCATCGGGACAGACGGCGTCGGCGATCGCGCGGATGTCGCCGCGCAGCCACCCATCGTCGGACGTCGTGGCCTGGTCGCCTTCGTAGTACACGAAGATCGAGTCGGTCGCGGTGTTGAAGTCGCGCAGATTGTAGAACAGGTCGTTGCGAATGATCCCGGTCACGGAGGCGACGTTGCCGGCGGGCACGCCGATCACGGGCGTCGCGCAGAAGAACGCCAGCTGCCGGCTGCCGCGCACCGTCAGGGTGGTCGCCGCCATCGCCACGATGTCGCCGTCGCTGGCATCGAGCTCGCGCAGCTCCGCCGGGAGAATCGTCACCCCGGCCCGGATGTTCTTCTGGAGATCGATGCGCTGCGTCTGGGCGTGG
>JAUYMC010000338.1 GCA_030699545.1 Gemmatimonadales bacterium
GCACGAGCGCGCCCGCCGCGAGGAGGTCGGCGAGGGCGAGGCGGCCGTGGTCCGTCTCGACGACGAAGCCCGGCGCCCGGTCGCCGGCGGACGGCGACCCGCTAGCCATTGCCGGCCGGCCTCGCGCCCAGCCCCAGCGGCAGCTCCTCCGACACGTCTCGTCCCTGGATCAAGACCTTGATCCGGCCGAGGCCGGCGGCGTCCGTCAGCTCGACGATGGAGCGCCGCAGGGCGTAGTACGACTCGAGACCTTCCCGCGACGGACGCGCCGCCAGCGCCTCGCCGATGCCCAGGGCCTGAAGGAAGGCGCTCTGGGTGGCGAGGCCCAGGGTCCGCAGGCCGGCCGACTCTCCCGCCCGCGCCACGGTCGTGAAGTCGACGCTGGCGGTGATGTCCTGGCGCCCGACCCTGACGTACGGGTCTTCGCCGGGCGTGTGGCGAAAGAAGGTCAGGAGCGTGCCCCGCCGGCGCCAGGGGGCGTACAGCTCGCTGGCGGCATAGCCGTAGTCGAGGGTGAGCAGGTAGCCGCGACGCAGCGCCGCCGCTGCCCTGGCCATCCAGTCAGCGGCGGCCAGGTTCACCTCTGCCTCGCACCCCTCGCCTGGCGCCAGGCCGAGGGCGTCGAAGTAGGCGACGACCTCCCGCAGGGGCTCCGCGAGCACGTCAACGAAATGGCCGTCGGCATAGCCGGTGTGGACCTCGACCGGGCGTCCGCCCTCGGTCCGCACGCGGTGGAAGGGGAGGGCGTCCAGCAGCTCGTTGCTGAGAATGCACCCCTCGACCTCGCCCGCGCCCGGCATCTCTTGACGAATGGCAACCCGGTCCGATGACAGGCCCACTCGTTCGACTCGTTCCCGCGCCGTCGCGCTTTCATAAGCGACATCCTGGACGACGTAGCTTGCGGCGTCGTACAGGTCCGGCTCCTGGGCCCGGAGCCAGGCGAGGATGTCGCCGGCGAGGCGGCCATTGCCCGCCCCGGCTTCGAAGACGTCGAACCGCGCCGGACGTCCCATGAGGCGCCAGAAGTCGGCCACCTGACGGCCGAGGACAGCCCCGAAGACCGCGTGCGCCTCCGGGCTGGACTGGTAGTCCCGCGTCGGGTCGCAGGCAGCGTAGTAGCCGTGGACGGGGTGGTAGAGCGCCAGGTCCATGAAGTCGCGGAAGGAGATGTGGCCTTCCTCGGTGATGCGCCCGACGATGATATCCTTGAGGACGGCGTTGTCCGCCGCCGCCGACAGGTCTGCGAGAGTCATCCTGCTTACGAGTGTAAGCAGTCCCGCTGGCGGCGGTCTACCGCGTGCGTCGGGCCGGCGCTGGGCCGGCCGGGGGAGCTTGCCATGGAACCGCGACTGAAGGTCTGGGTCGAAGCTGAGGACCGGCTCGTGCTGAGCGACTATCGCGTCCAGCTGCTGGAGGTCATCGCGGCGCGCGGGTCGCTCGCCGAGGGCGCTGCGGCGCTGGGCCTGTCCTACCGGCGGGCCTGGGGGAAGGTCAGGGAGATCGAGGCCAACCTCGGCCGCAAGCTGGTCGAGAGCTCTGCCGGCGGTCCCGGCGGCGGCTCCTCTCGCCTCACCGAGGAGGGCGAGCGGCTGGTTGCCTGCTACAACCGTTTCCGTCAAGCTCTTACGGAGTACGCCGCCCAGGAGTTCGAGCGGCAGTTTGGGGCCAGCTAGGGCCCTCTCTTTCGGGAGGCGTTATGTCGGCGGCAGCATATCGAGCAGTGATCCTCGCCCTGGTGGCGGCGCTTCTCGCTGTGGCCTGTAGCGCCGGAGGTGCGACGCACACCACGGCGGTTCCCGCGAGGGGATCTATTATCCTCGCCACCACGACCAGCACGCAGGACAGCGGCCTGCTGGACGTCCTGCTGCCGCTGTTCGAGAAGCGCACCGGCTGGACGGCGAAGCCGATCGCCGTGGGCTCCGGCCAGGCGATGACCATGGGCCGTCGCGGCGACGCCGATGTCCTGCTCGTCCATTCGCCGGACGCGGAAGCGGCGTTCATGAACGACGGCTACGGCCAGGAACGCCAGCTGGTCATGCACAACGATTTCGTCATCGTTGGGCCGGTCTCCGACCCGGCCGCAACCAGGGGCAAGAGCGCCACCGACGCCTTCCGGGCGATCGCCGCCCGGGGATCGACCTTCATCAGCCGCGGCGACGACTCTGGTACGAACGCTCTCGAACGGAAGCTCTGGTCCACGGCCGGCATCGACCCGAAGGGCAGGGGCTGGTACCAGGAATCGGGCCAGGGCATGGGCGCCACCCTCCAGATCGCCGACCAGAAGTCGGCCTACACGCTGTCGGACCGGGCCACCTACCTCTCTTTGCGGTCGAACCTGACCCTCCTGGTGCTGAACGAAGGCGACGGGGCCTTTCTCAACGTCTACCACGTCATTACCGTGAGCCAGGCGAAGAACCCCGGCGTGAACGCGGCGGGCGCCAGGGCCTTCGCCGACTTCATCGTTGGGAAAGAAGCGCAGGACCTCATCGCGACCTTCGGCAAGGAGAAGTACGGCCAGCCCCTCTTCGTCGCCGACGCCGGCAAGACCGACGCGCGGCCAGGAGCCCCCTGAGTATGGATCTGATCTGGGACGGCCTGCGCGAGGCCGTTGAGCTCCTCGCCCGCGGGGACGACGTCGTCCTCTCGACCGCGGCTCGC